>CAYZOD010000010.1:0-11351 GCA_964480165.1 uncultured archaeon | reverse complement strand
TATGCACAACCAAACCCGGCTTCCTGGGTATGGCTCTTGGCTTCCCCCATCCCGACTCGCCACCACCTCGCAGCAGCCCTAATCACACATGCAACTTCTTGCCAAGCCTGAGAAACTCCTTCAGAACATATCCTTCCCTGCTCAAGCAACTTCTGCATCTGGTTGCTAATGTGGTATTCTTTCATGGCCTGGGCTATTCTCCTTGGGATTTTTGTTTATCAACTCCCTTATAGCCCAGGCCTTGTTTGTTTTAGGGTTCAGATAACTCTATACCGAATATGCACACGGCGGCCACGCTCATGGCTGGGAAGCCTCCCAGGTTGTGCGTAAGCCCTATCCTGGGGTTTTCTATCTGCCTTTCCCCAGCCTTTCCCTGAAGCTGCTTGTAGATTTCATAGACCATTCTCAACCCCGAGGCTCCAATGGGATGCCCGAAACACTTGAGCCCCCCATCGGTCTGACAGGGAAGCTTTCCGTCAATTTCAAAGAATCCATCAAGAACATCCTTCCACGCCTTGCCCCTTGGAGAGATCCCCAGATCTTCATAGGTGACAAGCTCGGTTATGGAGAAGCAATCGTGCACCTCCATAAGGTCTATCTCTTTGCGGGGGTCGGTGATCCCGGCCTCCTTGTATGCCCTCTCAGCAGCCTTTGCTGTGGTCTTTATGGAGGTTCCATCCCATCTGTATAAGAGCTCTTCCCCCGAGGAGGTAGCTATCTGAAGGGCCTTTATGTAAACCGGGTCCTTTCTGAAATCCTTGGCCTTGTCCGCCCTTACCACAATGGCACATGCCGCTCCGTCACTCACACCGCAGCAGTCAAACAGTCCAAGGGGCCAGGCAACTATGGGAGCCTTCAGAACATCCTCCACCGTGATCTCCCTTCTCAAATGGGCTCTGGGATTCAGGGCACCATTTTTATGGCTCTTAACGGATATTCTTGCAAGCACCTCCTTGCCCTGCTTGGGGTCAATCCCATACTCTGCAAAGTATTTGGTGGCCAACATGGCGAAGGCACCGGGGGCTGTGATGCTCGGAAATATGAGTCTATTTTTGGTGCCCATAACCGTTCCGAACTCGGGAAGCCCGCCGTATCCCGTGTCTTTCAGCTTTTCAACACCCATGGCGAGAGCTATATCGCACGCTCCAGAAGCCACAGCGTAAACTGCTCCCCTTAGGGCTTCGCTTCCGGAAGCACAAAAATTTTCCACCCTGGTGACGGGTATAAAGGGCAGCTTAAGTGTTCTCGCCAAGGGAATGCCGCTTTTACCGCACATGATCTCGTCAAAACAGGTGGCAAGCCACGCCGCCTGAATGTCTTTGGGTTCTATGCCGGCATCCTCAACGGCCTCATTAAACGCTTCTATGGCAAGCTCCTCAAAGCCCTTATCCCATCTCTCCCCGAATTTAGTGCATCCCATGCCTATGATGGCAACCTTGTCCCTTATCATCATTTCACCTCCAGCACCGCTTTCCAGAAGTAGTTGTAAATCCTTCTTCTGGTATCAAAGTCCTTTCTCCTGAAGGACATCCGAACCGGGTCCCCCACCTTCAGCTCTCCCGGTTCGCAGTCCGTAAAGTCAAACCAGAAGCGTCCTCCCCCTTCAAAATCAACAAGCCCATACATGGCGGGGGGATTTGCGCTATACGCGAGGTAATCTTCGGTGAAGCTAAAAATGAAGCCTCTTTTGTCTGCGAATCTGTAAGGCTCCATATCTTGGGACCCACAGGCTACACATATTCCCTGAGCCGGATACTGGGGCACACCGCAGGATTTACACCTCGAGCCTACAAGACCCAGTATCTCCCTTCTATCCCGCCAGAGCACGGATACAGCGGTAGTTGCGACCTCCTCGCCCCTTATTCCCTTTTCCACAGGAACCATCTCTTTAAAGGCGAGATACTTCTCGTAGGAAATGCTCTTCTTCCTATTAAACAGCGGTGAGAGGGAGGTGTTGCCGGTGACTGTGAGCATAAAGGCATCGCTTCCGCTTCCGTAGGTGGCAAGCACCAACCTGCTGCCGGTATTCAAGCTTGACAGGGCCACCGCAAGCATGAGAAGGATGTGGGGATTGCCCGTGTTGCCCACCGTTTCAAAAAGGGGATCAAGCAGCTTCTCTTTGGAGAAGCCTAAGGGCGCGCACACCCTTGCATAGTCCCTAATGTAGAGACATGGATACCCCACAGCACTTACATCCCCGGCCTTTGTGCCGGATTGGTTGAGTAAATTGTATATAGCCTCGGGTATGAACCTCTTGTAACCCTCATCCTTGACCCACCGGTCTTCCCAGAACTTCGCAAACCTATCGCGGTCTATGCGCCAACTGTCCATGAAATCAAAGGACAAAGAATAGTAATCATCAATTGTGGCAAACTTAGGCTCGCCGATAACCACAGCAGCGGCGGCGTCCCCGTAGGCCACCTCTGCATATCCCCCGACCTTACCCATGCGGCAGTCTGAAGCGCATACCAGAACCCTTTTCGCCCCTCCGGACTTTATGAGGTTTAGGGCAGCTATTATAGCCGACGAAACGGCCTTGGTTGACCCGGAAAAATCGCTCGTCAGCACATGGGAAGGCAGATCCAATGCCGAGGCTATCACGGCGGCGTTCTGCCTCTCAGAGTAGGGCATGGTGGTGCTGGCAAAAAAGACCGCGTCAACCCCGGAGTAATCGCACTGCATAGCTGCGTTTACCGCCATGGTAATGGCGTCCTCATCAAAGTTGGCAACAGTTCTTTCACCGGGAGCGAAGCTTTTACCTATCCATCCCACGGATTCAAAGATCTCCTTCCTGTTCAACCTGTAAAGGGGTATCCATACGCCTATAGATTCCACTCCTATCATGGCGTCCTCCTCACTTTTTAACGAAGTAGTCTTTATACATCTCCCTGAGGGTTCTTTTGCTGAACTTGCCTACGCTGGTCTTTGGTATCTCCTCAACAAAGATGATCTCATCCGGAAGTTGCCACTTGGCAAACCTGCTCTGGAGGTGCTTGTAAAGCTCTTCTTTGTTGACCTTGCCCTTGTATTCCGGTTTCAACACCACCACCGCAAGGGGCCGCTCCTCCCACTTGGGATGATAGACCCCGAACACACACGCCTCCAAAACGGCGGGATGGGCCATTAGATAGTTCTCAAGATCAACGCTGCTTATCCACTCTCCCCCGCTCTTTATAAGGTCTTTGAATCTATCCACAATCTTTATATAACCATTTTCGTCTATGGTAGCCGCATCTCCGCTCTTCCACCACCTTACAAAACCGTCATCTATGAAGCTTTCAAAGGTTCTCGGGTCGTTATGGTATCCCGCCGTTATCCACGGCCCGGTAAAGCACAGCTCCCCCACGGATTTTCCGTCGCGGGGAACCGGGTTCCCGTTCTCATCTATTAGCTTCACCTCCACGCCAAACACGGGAAGACCCTGCTTGCGTTTGAGATCCCATATCTGGTCCTGGGACAACCTGGCCTCAAGCTGAGGCTTTATAACATTGTAACACACCAGAGGAGTGGTTTCGGTTGCACCGTAGGCGTGTATTATTTCTATGCCGAACTCCGCAAGTCCCTTCATCATGGCGAGGGGAGGTTCTGTGGCTCCGCTGAAGGCCCTTGTGTTAAATTTCGGCTTTCTATCAAGGCGTTGCAAATAGTTAAGCAGCGGGATGAATATTGCCGGTGCCCCTGCTGTGGCGGTCACCCCCTCCTTTTCCAGCAGCTCCACAATTGGAGCCGGATTGTCGGCGGTGTATCTTCCGGAAAGCACCAGCTTGCAACCCACCAAGGTGGCGCTGAAGAAAATACCCCACCCCTGGGCGTGGAACATGGGAACAAGTTGCAAATACACATCGGAGGGCCTCAGACCAAGCCCTATTGCACCTGTGAAGGAGTGCAGAACAATGGCTCTGTGGGAGTAGTAAACGCCCTTGGGGTTCCCGGTTGTCCCTGAGGTGTAACAGGCAGAGTAAGCGGAGCGCTCATCGATCATAGGGAACTCATAGTGCGAAGGGGCGTCGGATATGAGCTCTTCGTAGCTATACACGTTTTTGAGGGAGGTTTCTGGAACATCGCCGTCTGACATTATCACGTATTTCTCAACTCCCACCTGAGGAGCTACCGATTCTGCGATCTTCAAAAGTGTCTCGTCAACAAAGACCACCTTCGCCCCGCTGTGGTTCAACACATACGCAATCTCCTTTGGGTGAAGCCTCAGATTCACCTGAAGTATAACCGCCCCTATGCTGGGAATCGCAAAGTAGAGTTCATAAAACCTGTGGGTGTTCCAGCTTATAACGCCCACCCTGTCCCCGGGCTCAACTTGCAGTCTTTCAAGCGCATTTGCAAGCCTTTTGACCCTTTCAAAGACATCTCTGTAGGTGTATCTGAATATACCACCATCGTGCTTTCTGGAAACAACCTCTGTGTCTGCATACCTTTCTGATGCGTGCTTCAGTATATTGATAACATTGAGCTGATAGTCATCATTCATTGTTGAGGGAAAGCCCCTTATAAACTTCATTGCTTCACCTCCTATTTTCCTTTCCACTTGGGCTTTCTCTTTTCAACAAAGGCCCTCATCCCCTCCTTGAAATCGTCCGTTGGTATGAGCTCAACAAGCTCGTGTAGCCCCACATCCAGAGCCCCTTTGAACACCTCCTTTAACGCCCTGAACGACCTCTTAATGGCCCTGAGGGAGAGGGGAGAGAGAGCTGACATCTGGAATGCTATTTCAGCTCCGACAAGTTCAAGCTGATCCTCCGAGACCACTATATCCACAACCCCCAAGTCCTTGGCCTCGTAAGCGTCGAGCCTTTCCGCAGTGAGGCAGTATCTGCCGAGCCTTCTTCCCAAAAGGGCAACTCCCATGGTGGAGGCTATGGGAGGAAGGGCTCCTATCAACCCTTCCGGCAGGGAAAACAGCGCTTTTTGAGAGGCAACCACCACATCAAAGAAGAGATTTATCTCGAAACCTCCACCAAAGGCGTAACCGTTGACCAGAGAGATTATGGGTTTTTCGTAGTTCAAAAAGGTCTCCAATAATGGGCTGGCCACCTTTTCGAAAAATAGCTTTCCATCCATGAAGCTCTGCCAGCCTTCCATTACGGCTATGTCGTCCCCTGCGCAGAAGGCCCTCCCCTTTCCCGTGATGACCACGGCCCGAATATCATCATCCTCTTGAGCTGTCAGGAAAGCTTCCCTGAGGGAGAGCCACATCTCCTCGTTCAGGGCATTCAGTTTATTAGGGCGGTTCATGGTGATTACAGCGTAATTGTGCCTCTTCTCATAAATGACGGGACCAAATTCCTTTTTTTCGTATTTCCAGGAGTAAAATCCTTCTCCCGTCTTTTTCCCCAGTTTATGGGATGAAACCATTTCGGATAGGAGCGGATCAGGAGCATACTCTTCGGATGAGGTGTCCTTCTGCCTCTTTTCAAGAATGTTGATAACATTGTCCAGCCCGTATTCATCGGCATATTCAAGCAGTCCCCTGGGATAATTCATTCCCAATTTCATCGCCTTGTCTATGTCGTCCCTGGTGGAAACCTCCTCCCTTATCAGCCAGCAGGCCTCATTGATGGCGGGCGCAAGAACCCTCAATGGATTAACCCTGTAAGCCTTGCTCTTGGGGATGTGAACCCTCTCATAAAACCCCTTGTATTCATAAAAGCCACTTCCCGATTTAACGCCGAATTTTTTGGACTCAACCATGTCCTTCAAGAGCTTAGGAATTTCGATGTTGAAGCCCCTCTTTGTAACCTCTTCAAGAACATAATAAGCCACATCGACCCCGGAGAAATCTATCACCTCAAGTGGCCCCATGGGCATGCCCAGCCTGTATCTGAAGGGAGCATCCACTTCCTCGGGTTTATAGCCCTCTTCAACCAATCTTACGGCCTCGGTGAACACCCTTAAGTTTATCCTGTTAACGACAAATCCCGGCACATCTTTGTTCACAATGATAAACTCTGTTCCGATGGATCTGGCAAATTCAACAGTAGATTTTAAGGTTTGCTCGGATGTATCCTTCCCCTTTATTATCTCCACAAACCTTATGAGAGTGGGGGGATTGAAGAAGTGAAGTCCCACTACCCTGGATGGATCCTTCAAAGCAGAAGCTATGTCCCCTATGGGTATGGTAGATGTGTTTGTTGAAAGCACAACGTCCTTTCTCGTATTTTCCTCCAGCGTGGCAAAGACCCTTCTCTTCACCTCCGTATTCTCAACCACTGCTTCAATGACAAAGTCGGCATCCTTTGCCGCCCCGGCCAGATCTGTGGTGAATCCTATCCTGGAAAACACACCATCCCAGCTCTCCTTCAGCTTTCCCTTTTCAGAAAGCTTTTTCAAACTCCAGGAAATCTTCTGCTTGGCCTTCTCCAGCACATCCTCGCTCACATCCACCAGCACCACCTCGTGTCCAAAAAGGGCACAGAGTTCTCCTATCCCGTGCCCCATGGTCCCAGCTCCAACCACAAGCACCTTCATGATACGCCCCCATTCTTACGCGTATTTTTCCTTTAAAATTCTGGATATTACCATTCTTTGCACTTCCGATGTTCCCTCAACGATCTGGAGGACTTTGCATTCCTTGTAGAGCCTGGATACAGGATACTCGTTCATGAAACCGTATCCACCGTGGATTTGCACCGCATCGCTTGCTATCCTCTCCAGGGCCTCCGACGCAAACAGCTTGGCGTAGGATGCTTCCAGGGTGTGAGGCAACCCCTTGTCTTTGAGCCAGGCTGCTTTTAGCACCATATTTCTTGCCAGCTCTATGTTCATTGCCATGTCGGCGATCTTGAAGGAGACTGCCTGAAAGCTGTAAATGGGCTTTCCAAACTGAACCCTCTCCCTTGCGTATCTCAAAGAGGCCTCAAAACATGCCTGGGCCATACCGACGCTTATCGCCCCAACGAAAATGCGCCCGGTTTGCAGAACCGAAAGGTGCTGAGCCAGCCCCTTGCCCGGTTGGCCCAGCAGATTATCCTTGGGAATGCGACAGTTATCGAAAACCAGTTCGTGTGTGGGGAAGCGATGCCATCCAAGCTTGTCGTATTTCTGACCTATGGTGAACCCCGGCGTCCCCTTGGGAACGATGAAGGTGTTTATTATCTTTTTGCCCCTTTCATCAACGCCACTGACGGCGGCAACAACCACAATGGAGCAGTTCTCATAGCCCACCATGGAGATGAACTGCTTTGTGCCGTTTATCACCCACTCATCACCGTCAAGCACAGCCGTTGTTTGGATGGAACCGGCGTCGGAACCCGCATTGGGTTCGGTGAGCGCAAAGGCTCCGAGCTCCTTCCCCTGAACCAGGGGAACAAGCCATTTCCTTTTTTGTTCTTCTGTGCCGAATCTGAGCAGTTCCTCGCACACGATGGAGTTAACATCCAGCAGTGCACCAAGGGCTCCATCCGCACGGGATATCTCCATGGTGCAGAGCATCATGGAGACCCAGTCCCCACCGCTTCCGCCGTATTCCTCCGGAAAGGGAATGCCCATCATCCCCAGTTCTCCCATCTGGGCTATTATGTCGTAGGGATACTCGCCTGTTCTTTCCATCTCCTCAACCCTTGGTGCAATCACCTCATCTGCAAATCTTCTGCACATATCCCTGATCATTTTCTGCTCTTCCGTCAGGCCGAAATCCATTTTTCCCTCCCCGCTAATTACTTCTCTTTTCTGATTCCAGTTTCCTCCTTATATCCTCCCTGAGCCTGTTCTTGAGGATCTTTCCAACCGGGTTTCTCGGTATTTTGTCGGTAATCTCCAGCCTTTCGGGAAGTTTATACACGGCAACACCCTTCTCCCTCATGAAACTGGTCAGATCGTTCAGGGTTATCTCCTTCGAACCCTTGGGAACCACATAGACGCACACCCTTTCCCCCAGCCTTTCATCCGGCATAGCAACAGCGGCCACATCCGCCACATCGGGATGCTCGAGAAGAATGTTTTCTATTTCCTGAGCGCTTATGTTGAATCCGCCGCGGATTATGATGTCCTTTGCCCTGTCGTAAAATTCTATGCAGTTGCCTTCCTTTATCTTGAAGAGGTCGCCGGTGTTGAAGAAGCCCTCCTCGTCAAAGGCCCTCTTTGTGGCATCAGGATTTTTGAAATAACAGGGGATGACACTCGGGCTGCGATACCACAGCACACCGATGCTGCCCACCTCTGTCAGTTCCTCCCCAGTGGCGGGGTCCCTTATCTTGGTTTGGATGAACTCGGTCACCGGTGCACGCCATTTAACGCCGGGCTTACCCCAGTGGGGGAAATTGTGGACGCGCTTTTCCACATCGGGCACATCAAGGGGACCGGAGATGATACCCGTTCCTTCGTTTTGCCCCCATATATTGGCAAAATCGATACCCCACCGCCTTCTGAGCTCTTGAACGGCCCAAAGCGATGGGGGAGCGCTACCTATGGTGATCATTCTGAGGCTGCTCAGATCAAACTCGTCCACCTTGGGATGCTTCAGCAGCATGTTGACAACCGCAGGAACAAGAAGGGTGTAGGTAACCCTTTCCCTCTTCAACTGTTCTACCAGAAGCAGTGGTTCAAAGGGGTGGTGCAGCACCAGCCTGTTTCCCAGAACTATCCACGGGATAAAGGCCGTTCCCACAGAGGCCATGTTAACCAGGGGACCAGCGGTCAAAAAGATGTCATTGCGACTCATCCCGACTGTCTCTATCTGTATCCTGGCCAGCATAACCCAGTTGTTATGACTCAACGGACACCCCTTGGGTTGAGCCTCTGTCCCCGATGTCCAGCAGAGGGTGAAGATATCGTTGGCATCCAGGGGAACATCCTTCAGCCTTCCTTTCACACCTCCCTTGGACATCTCCCTGATTTCCGGAAGGGTCAGAACATGCCTCAAATAGGAAAACTTCGATTGCAGTTTTTCTCCCATCTGTTTGTGTTTAAACCCGCGAAACTCATCAACGGTAATGAAGGCCTTTGCCTCTGTCATCCGTGCTATATACTCAACCTCCAGCTCCCTCCACTGCATGGGCATGGGAGAGATAACAGCGCCTGCTCTGGCTATTGCCAGGTAGAGCATGGCCAATTCCCAGCAGTTCGGAATCTGAACCATGACTATATCGTCTTTTTGAATCCCCAGCTCAAGAAGCGCCTCTGCCGTAGCATCAACTGCTCTATCGAATTCCCTATAGGTCAGCCTTTCCGGATCAAACCCCACAAGCTCCTTCTTATTATAGGGATCCACAATGCACACATCATTGGGATACCTTTTCACATTCTCTTTGAAGTAGTCTATTAACGTTTTAGATCCCCATACTCCCCTTTCTGTCCACCTTTTGATTTCCTCTTGTGATGCCAAAATCATCTCATTTCCCCCGCAATAGCGGCACGATTTTTACTTCGGCTGCATCCTTATAGCCCCGTCGAGCCTTATGGTCTCTCCGTTCAGCATTGTGTTTTCTATGATGTGCTGAACCAGTCTGGCATATTCATGGGGCCTGCCAAGCCGCTTGGGGAAAGGCACCATTTTTGCAAGGGACTCGCGGACCTTTTCAGGCAACTGGGCGAGCATCGGGGTATCAAAGATGCCAGGGGCGATGGTTACAACACGAATGCCGTAATCGGCAAACTCCCTGGCTATGGGCAGGGTCATCCCCACAATTCCGGCCTTGGAGGCGCTGTAGGCCGCCTGCCCGATCTGGCCTTCAAAGGCTGCAACCGAAGCTGTGTTCACTATGACTCCTCTCTCACCGTCATCGTTGGGCTCGTTCTCCACCATCTTGACTGCGGCCAACCTTATGACATTGAAGGTTCCCACCAGATTCACCTGTAGAACCCTGTTGAACTGATCGAGGGGCATGGGGCCTTTCTTCCCCAGCACCTTGCCCGGGGTGCCTATACCCGCACAATTTATCACAAAGTGAATCCCTCCGAAGGCATCCACCGTTCTGTTTACGGCGTTCTGAACGCTTTCCTCATCGGTCACATCCGCCTTGACAAAAATGGCCCCTTCGCCTAGCTCAGAGGCCAGTTTCTTCCCGGCCTCCTCCGCCACATCAAGGATACACACCTTTGCCCCTTCCTTCACCAGTAGCTCGGCGGTGGCCTTTCCCAAACCTGACGCACCACCGGTGATCAACGCAACATTACCTTTGATTTGCATTTTGCACCTCCCTCTATTTCAGTGAAAATGTAAAGGTTATTCCGTCTCCGCCGGAGAACTTGTCCCCGGCAACCCTTTTCCATCCTATCTCCACCTCTTTTCCGATCAGAGAGAGATCGACATCCTCCGGGGAACAGTTGAGATTACCCATGAGCATGGGTCCTTCCGGAAGCTCCACAAGCGCAACGACATAAGGTGGATCAAAGCCCTCTGGGGCCACCCTGATCACGGTGAAGGATTTCAATGTTCCGAACCTGCTCAGTTCCACCTTCTCCAGGTCGTTACTTCCACACTCCGGACAGAAGGCCTTGGGGGGAAAGATCACCGATCCGCAACCTTTGCATTTTAAACCCATTATCCTTCCATTTGCCAATTCGTCGCAGAACTCTTTAAAGCGAAGCTTCATCCTACCACCCCCTTTTCAAAATGAGATTGCACACCACGGAAAAATCTCCCCCCAAGGTATCCACCATCCCAATTCTTGCGCCGTCCACCTGAAGCTCCCCTGCCTCTTCACGCAACTGCTTCACAATCCAGTAAACCTGGGCCGCACCGGTAGCCCCTATCGGATGTCCTCTGGACTTCAATCCTCCAGAAGGATTAACGGGTATCCTTCCCCCGATCTCGGTTTCTCCTCTTTCAACGGCCTCCGCTCCCTTGCCGTGGTCAAAGAAACCAAGCCCTTCGGTTGCAATAATCTCAGCGATTGTGAAGCAATCGTGTAGCTCGCAAACATCAATATCCGCAGGGGACAACCCGGCCTCTGAATAGGCCTGTTTAGCGGCAACCTCCCTCGCCCTGATACGGGGCAGATCCTTCTGATCCAGTATTGATCCGGCGGAGGCCTGACCCGTCCCGGCCACAACCACGGGCTTAGGACAGAGCTTTCTTGCCTTTTCCAGAGTCGTTATAACCACGGCAGCCGCGCCATCGCTGAAAGGGCAGCAGTCGTAAAGCTGTAGAGGATCGGCTATCATTGCGCTGTTGTAAACGTCTTCAATGGTTATCTCCTTCCGCAGGTGGGCCTTGGGATTTTTAACACCGTTTTTGTGATTCTTAACCGCAACCATCGCCATACGCTCTTTGAGCACCTCCAGCGGAATGCCGTATTGCTTCGAGTAGAGAACGGCCATCATAGCAAAGACCCCGGGGAAGGTGATCCCGGAAAACCCCTCGTATCTGCTGTCACATCCCATGGCGAAGGTGCGTGTTG
>CAYZOD010000009.1:0-11840 GCA_964480165.1 uncultured archaeon | reverse complement strand
GGAACGAAGACGTTCGCAAAGTAGTCATATGTCGGCGCGTGCTCTACGTCCGTCCCCCCTATTATACGCAGGTTTGACGGTTCTGGGGCGAAGAGGAGCGGGAGAACGAGACACTGGAGGAGAAGGGTGACGGAACCTGCAGTGCCTATATTTATGGTGTATGTGCCACCCCTTATGCCCCGGGGAACGAACTCTAGCTCCATAGAATCGAGGGCGGCGCCGCGAACCCTTGCGTTGGTTATGCGCTGGAGCGCCTGGACACACGCGAGGTGCTGGGGCTGGAGACCAGGACGGGGACGACGGGCACGGATCTTCGTGATGCGCACGGGTCTACCAAGAAGGGCGGAGAATGCGAGGGACGTTCGGAGGATCTGGCCGCCACCCTCCCCATACGAGCCGTCGATGAGAAGAACGTCGTCCATAAAATAATAAGGGAAGGAGTTTAGAAAGATCGCTCCGCCGACTTCACCGCCTCGACGAAGGCCCTCACCACCCGCTCCACGTCGTCGGCATTCTCCAGGGCGGTGCCTGTGACGATAACATCAGCGCCGAGGGAGACCTTGTGGGCCGCAGTTTCGGGGTCACGGATGCCTCCACCAACGATGAGGGGTGTCTCACTGCCCAGTGCCTTCCTTGCAGCCATCACGAGGCGATCGTCCACTGGATAGGCAGCGCCGGACCCCGCCTCAAGGTAAACGAACTTATACCCTATGAAGCGGGCGGATAACGCGTAAGCATACGTGATTGACGGCTTCCTGACGGGAAGAGGCCGCGCATCGCCTACCCACCCCGCCGCCGTTTCTCCACCTGGTTCTGTGATGAGGTAAGCCGTGGGGATGACCTCAAGCTTCCAGCGGCGAATAATAGGGGCTGAGAGTGCCTGGACACCGGAGATGTAGTATGGGTTCCTCGAGTTGAGGAGGGAGAGGTAAAGAATCGCGTCGGCAAAGGGAGAGATGCCTGAAATATCGCCGGGGAAGAGTATAACGGGTATCTTCACGGCGTTGTGGATATCCTTGACCGTCTCGTCGAGGAGTTCCCCCTGAACGCCCACAGTACCCCCGATGAGGATCGCGTCTGTTCCTGCATCCTCCGCAGCGGCTGCAAAGCGGGCCGCGTTGTCGTAGCCGATCTCATCCGGATCGATAAGGGAAAAATGAAGCGCTTCCCTCTGCATCTTCTTCCTCAACTTCTCGTAAACGGCCATCAGATCACCCCTGTGGCGCGGAGTGCACGCTCCGCCATTCTTTCATCAACGTTCAGGCGGTGAAGGATCGTATAGCGGTTCCTCAAGGTCCTTGCAATGGCCACAGCCTTGATCATCATCTCCTCGGACACGCCGAGATCTTCTGCGGTGGTTGGTGCCCCCACGTCCTCAAGATACTTCTTTATTCGCTCCCAGTCCCTCCCCTGGAGGTAGGCGGCAACTATCGTCCCAACACCTACCTGCAGGCCGTGGGGCCCCTTTCTTCCGCGGAGGTAGTCAAGGGCGTGAGATATCAGATGCTCCGAACCTGAGGCAGGTCTGGAAGAGTGCTGGATACCCATGACGATCCCGTTGGTGACGAGTGCCTCCATAAGGACGTTTATACCTTCATATGTCTTCCTCGCGATCGATCGTCTAAACCGGACGACGTGTTTAAACGTAAGTCGCGCTAGGGACGCGGAGTAATCGCCAAAATATTCTCCAACGTCCACATGGGCCAGCCACCAGTCGTAGACAGAAGTGTACTTTCCTATAACGTCCCCGAAGCCGGACATCACAAAACGATCAGGCGCGTTCACGAGGATATCAGGATCTATGAGCACGTAATGCGGCGGCCGGAAATACTGCGAGTAGGGCTTCCCCGAATCGGAGAGAGAGATCATGGGCGAGGCGATGCCGTCATGGGAGGGAATCGTAGGCACGGAAACGACAGGGATTCCCCTCTTCCACCCCACATACTTGGCGATGTCAATGTTCTTTCCACCACCGAGGCCCACAACCACGTCGTACCCCTCTGCGGCAACGACAGCGCGCTCGGCGTACTCCATGCTCGCCTCGACGGCGTCAAAGAACTCTGCTCCCTCCGGGAGAAAGTGTTCTTGGGTAAAATGGTTCACGATGTATAGTGGCCTCTCGAACCCAAGGGATCGGATATAATCATCGAGTTCGGACACGATGCCCGGACGCGTGACAATGCGGGCAGGAAGGTCTATCTCCCTCTGATTCACGCCAAGATAAGGGGGAAGAGGGTTAATAATGGGTTATGCTGGCCGACGATTGCCGATGCTCACGCCCAGAAATCCGCGAGGGTCTTCTGTTCCTTGCCCTCGCTCTCGAAAACGGACTTAATCTCTTTCTCGAGTATGATGAGACGCTGCTTCGTGTATTCTGTCAGGCCGTAGCGCTCCACAACGTGCTTGGAAACCTCCAGATACTTCTCTACGCTCCCGCGGGACACGGTGAGGACGAGGCGACCACCGCACCTCCTGCATACGCCCTTGAGAGGAACTCTACGGTATTTGGCGTTACACTTCACACATCGGAACTCTTGGCGACCGAAGGCACGAGCGTTACCCATGATGTCCTTGAGGAAGTGATAGACGAGGACCCTTTCGGCAGCATCGGCGTTGTCAACTGCCGCTATCTTGCTCTGCACCTCCAGCTGCGTCTCGATCTTCTCGATCATGTTGTTCAGACGGGAATACGCAGTATGCTCCGGTCCGGCGTCGAAACGGCTCGTGTGATGTGAGTACACAAATTCCCTGAACTGATCGGGCGTCCCCACGATCTTCTCGATGATAGGGAGGTCCACTTCGCCCGCATCCTTCCGCTGGATGGTTGCCTCGTAGAATTCTAGGGGGTAGCGCGCGTCATACTCCATCTCGAAGATCTCGTCATCCACCTCAGTCGGATTGAGGATAACAGTGACGACCAGTGGTGCGTCCATCTTCCCTCCGCGCTTCTCAGGCAGGTACTCCACCGAGAAGTTCAGAAGGGCGTCGAGGAGAAGGAGGTAAGCGTCCTCATCGCCATCCGCGTTCCGTCTCCTCGCCAGCATGTAGTAAGGATGGCAGTATTGGGCGTGCGCCCGCGTGAATCCTATTATACGTCCGAGAATGCCTGCAGACGTGTGCGGGGCCAGCCCTATGACAAGAACGCCTGCTAGATCCTCGCGCGTCTTGACGTTGTAGTATGGGGGGAGGTGGTAGAAGTTCACGAGGAGGTCATCGACGAACTGGCAGGCACGAACCAAATAATCTGCCACTTTCTCGGATATGATCACGTCGGATGGGAAGAGTTCCACGATCTGGTCATCACGCTCAAGGGGATTCCCGTAGATATCCTTCGTGTAACCCAGTTCTCTCAGTTTCTTCACGGAGACGCCCACTTCGAACGGTCGGAAGTGCGTGAGCGGTAGGTTAGAGAGATCCACGCGTATCGTCCCGTCTTTAAACACGTAAACGTCGTGCTTTGCACGGAGCAGTGCCTTCTCGAGACGCTCAGGGGTGCGCGTCGGATTGGTAACACCGATGACACCCTTTACCGTCTCAGGGGGACGGGCCATGCCGAGGTTGTCCATAGCAGCCTTCAGGAGATCCCCTATATGGAACTTCGTGAGCATGTAGGGCTTCGTCTTGGCGCCACAGTTCCTGCAGACGTCCTCGTCCGCCTCTGCAATCCTCCCGCACTTGGGACACCATCTCTTGGGTACCGTCTTCTCTCCGCAGAATGGACAGCGCCGGTATGGAACGAAGCGATCACATCTCGGACAGTAGTATGCCGCTACCTCGACCTCTGGAACCTCATGGGCTGCCTTGTTTACCAAACGCTGTGAACCGCCCGCGTTGCCTACGGGGAAGAGACCGTGGGGTGGGGGGCTCATCTTTCTCGGCTTTGCTGCCTCTGGACGGGCCATACGAACGCCTATGAACGTCCCCGCCTTATCACGTATCTTCACACCGGAGATCTTTGAAAGCTTCGCGAGAACATCGCCCTCTGCACGCTCAAAGTCCTGGAGTGCTGAGGGATTGAAGAACCCAAAGCTGAGGAGGAAGGGATAGACGTAGGGCTCTGTTATGACGATCCTGCCGTCCCTGAAGAGATGAGGAACGCCGCTCTTCTCGAGGAGTTCCTTCACGGAGGGTTCGAGGCGCGCTTCGATTATTTTTCCGTCATTCTTGCGCACATCGGCACGCTTAACGGCAGATATGATCTTTTCTGCTTCTTCCTCCGAGAGTATGCGGTAGTAGTGAATGTACTTGGGGTGTAATGCAACGCCCGTCTTTCTCGATATTTCCACGGCCTCGTAGGGATCCACGTTGAACGGATCTTCTGCGTATCTCCTATACTCCTCAGGGGCTTTACCCTCCTCGATCAGTCGCTCCAGTTCGCGCGCCCACCACTCCTCCACGTAGCCGGAGGGGACGAGCTTCTCCCCCGCCTTGCGGAAGTCACCGTATGCAATGAGCGCATCGCCGAGGAAGAGGATCTTCTTCACGCGATCCCGGATACGGTAGGCAGTATCAACGTCCTCTACCTTCAGGACATCGCCGTTATCGAGGAGAACAATCGGGCCCTCAATACCGTCTACGGGGACCGCACCCATGGCCTTCCCCGGCAGTTCTCGCTTCAGTTGCGTCCCCGTGGCTATGAACTCCCCCGTGAGGACCATGGTGGCGGGATGGACGCCGGAGGCCATAACGCCGACGTTCCTTGCCCTCCCGTAGCGCACGCGGAAGCCTCCCCAACGCCCGGGATAAGAGAAAACGGGTCTGCCCGCCACAAGGCCTTCAAGATATACGGCAAGGGAGGATCCTCCTCCCTCCGCCTTGTGGTGCTTCTTCGCCTCGAGAACCCAGTCCCAGTCCAGACCCAGTTTTTTCGCGATCTTTGCGATCTTCTTCGCCTTCAGGAGAAGGGACTCACCGACAGCTATGGCGAGACCCCCACGGACTCGGTTGGGCAGCCCGGGCATATCGCGGTTCGCAGACACCTCAAAATTTTCTGTCGGCTCGCCGTCGGGGCGGACGGGTATGTTCTCATATACGACAACCAGCTCGTCCTTGGAGGGACGATACTGACGAGAGTAAACACGGAAATAGAGGGACGTCTCTTCAACCCAGCGCGCCTTCTCCTTCTCCGTGGGCTTCCAACGATCGAGACCAACTCTCCTGCGCAGATAATCCGCGAGAACCAGAGCAAGGGCTGCAGCGGTGCCGCCGGCCGATCGTATGGGTCCGGCGAACCCCACGGAGATGTATTTGGATCCGTCTGAGTTCTCGAGAACCTTTACGTCCGTAATGCCCTCAATGGGCGCCACGACAACCGCGTCCGTGTATATGAGAAGCGCCGCCTTGAGGGCATACTCCAGTCGCTCGTCAAGGGAAGAGAATGAACCCAGTTTCCCATCCACGATCTCCTCCATGAGGCGGACGGATGTCATGAACTTATCGCCTATCTCAGCAACGAGTTCCTCGTAGCGCTTTGCGAGGCCGGGAACGCCCAGAAGGGCCTCCGCACGCTCGGACATGCGGACAGCGGGCTTCACCTCCACCTCATCCGTTGGGTCCAAACCGAGGGAACGGGCACGCTCCGCTATGCTCCACTCCCGCATGGCCTTGTCGATGAGTCGGTCGAAGTACTCTTTTATCTCCGGGCGGCCTATGGGGACGTGGCTGTAATCAGGGCGCTCCATTGCCGTTCCCCCTATACGTGACTATCTCGTGGATCCTGTGGGTGCTCAGATCGAAGATGGGAATCACTCCCGGCGTCGGAACGTGGCCGTGCTCCAACTGGAAGGGCGTCTGCTCCTGGAACGTACCGGAGACGACGACCTCCACGTCCTTATACCGTCCGTAGCCGTTCTTATGGACGTGACCCGCCGTTAGAACGTCAGGAACCCTTTCTATGACCATGTAGTCCCTCTTCTCGGGAACGAGTGGGTTCTTCAGCCCGTACTGGATCGCGAGGAGGCGGTGCTTCAGATACTCCTTCAGCGCCTCCTGCGGTTCCGTGTAGTCAAGGTAGGGAATTCTCGAGATCGTGTCGTCCATGGAGGTCCCGTGGTACGTGAGAAACTCCACGCCGTCGAGAGAGAAGTATGCGGGGGAGCCCACGAGGGTGACGTTGTCCCTCTCATATACCGGAGCTGCGATGTCCTTTGCAAGGGCTGGCTGCGGCTCGAGACGGCGAACTGCGTCGTGGTTGCCCGGACCGACGATGATCTCTATGTAGTCGGGGATCTCGTCCAGATATTTAGCAAAGGCGTCGTACTGCTTGAATATATCCTTTATTTCCAGCTCCTCTATCTGTTGAGGATACACTCCGACGCCGTCCACCACATCGCCGTTCACTATGAGATACTTCACCGTCCCCGCAAGTTCCCTGGACTTCTGGTTGCCCACCCTTCCCTTTAACCAGTCAATGAACCTTTTCACTGCCTTTTCAACGTGGAGACGACTCCCTACATGCCAATCCGACGTTATGGCAACGGAGAGGGGAACGTCGGCGTAGTGTGGCGTGTGTTCGGAGACGTCGGGCCAGTATATGTCCTGAACGATGAGCATGCCGTTGGACGTGACGCGGCCGTGGAGAACGACCACGTCATCAGGCAGGAGCGATTCTGCCTTGGCGGCAAGCTTCTTATCGTTCTTGGGGATGACCACCGTCGCGTAATCGTCGAGATCCTCTATCGTTGCTATGAGGTTGCCCTTCCGGCTCTCACGGAGGTCGTAAACCATGCCAAGAACGTCTACCTCCTCTCCCGCAAGCCGCGGTAGACGGGAGATGGGCTTCAGATGGAGGTTTGGCCTCGTCCTTAGTATGTTCGAGAGGCGCTCAAAGCGATCCCTGAAGTATCGAACGAAGTCCTCTACGCTCCCCTCGCAGTAGGACTTGCCAGTAACGTCGAACTCGTCGAAGATACGTATTCTCCCATCGTACTCCTTGGCGAGGGGATGAAAACTTGTCTTCTCCACAACGACTTCCTTTTTCTCTTCTTCCTTCGGTTCTTCCGGCTCCTCCGTGATCTCCTCCTCTATCTTCTCGGCCGGCTCACGAGCGAGGATCTCCGATCGGACGAGATCCGCGTCTATAACGAAAACACCGCGGGCAACGATGGCATCGACGATTTCTCTATAATCCGCACGGGTTGTGAGTATGGCAAGGGCTTCAGGGGTGAGTATGACCTTCTTTGAGAGCACGTAGTTTAGAATCTCGTCTCGCTGGCCCGCGGTAACATCCATCTATAATACGCTGGAACGTTGAAGTAAAAAAGGAGCATTGTAACGGGAAAAGAATATGTGAGAATTAACCCTTGATTCTCTCGCGGTAGCTCTCGAGGGCGCCCACGATCTGCCAGACCTGCGTTCTCGTGTGCATGGGCATGTTTATGTCGTTGCTCGCCTCGTCGAGCAGGTATATGGCCTCCGTGACATTCACGACAGGGTCTCCTTCCTTCTTGAGAACGAGCTCCTTCGCCTGAGCCACAGAACGGCGGATGTTCCGCGGGACGGACGTGTCGTTTATGATATCGTCCATAATCTGCACAATTGCCTCAACCTCGGCGTCCATGCGATCACCCCAGTTTTTCAAGGACCTTTGCCTTCAGTTCATCGACCCCCGCGCCAGTCTGTGCGGAAATGACGAAATCGGCGCCGAATGCCGTTTTTACGGCATCGGGGTCCTCCAGCAGGTCCCCCTTGTTCACCACGGTTATAACGGGTGCCCGAATAAGATCCTTAACCTTAGTTAATAAATCCCTTTGCATATCCCGATCCTGGAGGGGGTCGAATAGGAAGACAATCACGTCGGCCAGATGCTTTAGTGCGGCCACCGCCTTGAGTTCCACGGGGTTCATCTGCTCCACCGGCCGGTCGAGGAGACCGGGCGTGTCTATGACCTGTATCTTCTCCCATTTATGCTCGAAGTGCCCTATGCGTATGTCCTGGGTTGTGAAGGGATAGGGAGCGATCTCCGGCTCAGATCCTGTTAATGCGCGGAGAAGTGTTGATTTTCCAGCGTTGGGAAAGCCGGCGAGGACAATGGTCTTCTTCTTGGGATCTACCTTCGGGAAACGACGGACAACGCGGTGCAGTTTTCTCAGGAAATCGAAGGTTTTCTTATTTTTGTGTAGGACGTCCCAGACGCGGCCGAGATACATCCTCCTTATCTTCTTCAGTTCGGAGACGTTCTTGGCGTGTGTGATACGGAAGAGTGCATCGTCCCGTATGGAGGCGAGGATCTTCATGACTGCCCTTATCCTCCCCAGTTCTTCGCGGATCCGGTCGATGGGTGCATACACCTCGAGGAGGGCACGCTGGAAGTCGTTTAGACGCCCTAAATCGGGGAACTGCTTGGGAATGGCGCGGAGTTCCTCTGCAAAGTATTTATCATACGTCTTTACGCGTATGTGCTCCAGTTTCCTCGCCTTGTCAATGGAGAAGCGTCCCGGCAGCTTGACCGTTCCCATGTACTTGTTGGTCTTCCGAATGACCGTTCCATAGATCGTATCTACCGTCTTGACCATAATATCACCGTGATGAGGATCAGTATCGAGACGATAAGGGCGGTGATGACTGCGCGGCGGCTCGTACCGAATACTATGGGGATTGGCCCTATAAAGAGAACTGCTGCGCCCTCTACCTTCGCCTCAGAGGCGGGAACGCGGAGAATACCAATAGCAATAAAAAGCATTCCCAATACTATTAGCAACAGTCCCACGGAAAGCCAATCCATTGTCATCACCGGGTGTTAGCATGAATCTGGCGGGCACTTATAGGAAATACGGCACGAAAATCTTGATAATACCCACCATCGCATTCATCGTCTTCGCATATCTCGCCATGGTTTACCCAGGCATATCCTACGGTATCGACTTTCGCGGCGGTGTCATGGTCTCATTCTCCTCCTCCCAGCCAATTCCCGCAGACAGAATCGCCGAACGCATACGGACGGAACTCGGCGTATCCGACGTGAGTGTCACGCCCACGGAGATCCCGGGAACGGGCAAGTATGGAGGATTCGTTGAGGTTGTCTACCCCGAAGGCATCTCCGCTGACCGGAACGTCGTTAATACCCCTGTCATAACAACGGAGAACGAAACGAACACCCCCGACACCACGGAGGAGTTCAAGAAGCAGATCGTCCAGATCATAAGGGAGGAGGTTCCAGACGCGTCCGACATGGTTATCCGTGACGTTGCGCCGGCACTGGGTGCGACGTTCTGGGCGCTCGCGCTGAACATGCTCCTCTGGGCAGTCGTCCTCCTCAAGATGGTTGTTCTCTTCGCATTCCGCAGGAAACTGCCCCTCACGAAAGTCTTCGGCATCGTGTTCCTCGATATTATCATAGCAGCAGTTCTCGGCCTAGCTATGCGCCAGCCGGCAGTTGCCCTTGCACTCATACTGCTCGACACGCTGCTACTCATGCGCTCCTCAACCGACGCAACGCCGACGGTAATCATGCTCGGATCGGCGGTCTTCGACGCGTTGGGAATGCTAGCGCTCATGGCCCTCTTCCGCGTGCCGCTCACGCTCCAGACCATGACGATCCTCCTCATGATGGTGGGTTACTCCATCGACACGGACATCGTCCTCTCCACCCACCTGCTCAAGCGTGGAAAGGAGGAGGGAGACGAGTACGAGCGTGCTGGACGCGCGGCAGACACGGGCCTGCACATGAGCGGAACCACCCTCGTCTCAATGCTCTTCATCCTTGGCGTGGGATACCTGACGAGGAATCCCGACGTGATTCGCGTCGGTGCAGTGATGATCTTCGGTGTGCTGGCGGATATGATCATAACTTGGCTGTTTAACGCTCCTGTAATGATCGCGTGGGTGAGAAAGCATGCATCCTCTGCTTAAGAACTGGAAGGTTAGGCTGCTCATAGGCGCTCTCATACTCTCCGCAGTCATCATAGCGGTCAAGGGAGTCCAACTGGGCGTGGATTTCAGCGGTGGAACGATCCTCATCTTCCGATTCGACAGACCGCTCACCCCCGACGAGATGCAGCAGGCCGTGCAGATCATCTCCCAGCGTGTCAACTGGACGGGCCTCGCAAGCGTGAACGTCCGCGGTTGGGGCGATCAGTACGTTTTCGTTGAGTTGTCGACCTCCGACCCACAGGAGATTGAATACATGAAGGAGTCCGTCCTCCGCCAGGGCAAGTTCGAGACGGTGGTGGATGGAAACGTTGTCCTGACGGGTGACGAGATCGTCGCGGTGAAGCCGGCAACGTATACACCCCTCTCCCAGGGCTACAAGTGGCAGTTGCCATTCGTTCTCTCTCCGGAGGGTGTGCAGGACTTCTACACAGGCGTCCACGGCAAATGCGATCCCACGGGCGAATGTGCATACACATTCATGTACATCGACCGCCCCGTCAATGCAATCCTCCTTATACCGCCCGACGTGGCAGAGGAGGAGAATATGCTCTCCTCTGTTCCCGCACTGGACGCCCCCGAGAAGGATATCCCCATGACGGAATTCATAGTGAACGCCGGCGTCCATGCCTTCGTCACGGACCAGAACTTTGACGTAAACAAGATCCTCGAATACAACGCACCCCTCGTAATCCTCCACCCGGAGGACAACAGGTTCGTCCCATTCCTGCAGGAGCACAACATACCATACCGCATCGTCCCGCCAGAGGAGGGGACGTCCTGGATATGGAGGGCAACGAACCTTAGATCCGTGGTGCGCCTCACCCCGGGCGTGACGAACACAGACCCAGAGCACGCATCAAACACCCTCCTCATCACGGGATGGGCCAAGAACCGCAAGGAGGCAGAGCAACGCGTGGAGGAACTCTCCATCATACTGCGATCCGGTGCACTGCCGACGGGAATCCGCCTCGAATCGGAGCAGAGTGTCCCGTCGACCTACGGTCGTTATGCGTTCTGGACGTTCCTGGCAGCCATGTTCACATCCATGATCGCAGTGTCCATCTACGTCGCCTGGCGCTACCGCGTCTGGAAGATCTCTGCGCCCATTATCCTGACGATATTCTCCGAGATCCTCATGATCTTCGGATTCGCCGCGCTGATCAACTGGAAGATAGACATATCATCCATGATCGGTATGATAGCGGCGACGGGTACCGGTGTTGACGACCAGATCGTCATCACAGACGAAGTCCTGCGTGGCAGAACAGGCGAGGAGGGCAAAAAGGAGCGCGGCATATTGAAGAGGATCAAGAACGCATTCTTCATTGTCTTCGCGACGGCAGGCGCGCTGGGCTTCGTCATGGTGCCCGTGTTCTTCTCCAACATACCGGCGCTCACGGGGTTCGCCCTGACGACAATTGTGGGCATCCTCGTGGGCATAACCATAACGCGCCCTGCCTTCGCGGAGATCATCCGCTACGCTGTGGGCAAGAGGGAGTGATCCCTCCCTTATTTTATATAACGAAGATGAGATATGGATCCTAAGAATTCTCCAAAGAAAGAAAGCATACAAACGATAAAACGTCAAGCATCTGAAAACGCCTCTTCCATGCTATAAAAAACGTCCTTGCGTCCGCTTTCTACGTCCCGTTTCAGCTCCTTCAAAGTAGAACGGAGTTCTGCAAGCTCTTCCGGATCAAGATCATCGATTGCGGCAAGAAGTATGTCTATTTTCTCCTCTACTCTGGAAAGTCTGCGCGTGAGATCATCAATACGGGTTATTACAGCCGCGTCAACATTGCTCATACAGTAAATTAAGGGGAAGATGTATTTAACAATCACGCGCCGAAGAGCCAGAGTTTAATTATGCCTATCCGCGGTATGCGGAAGAAGACCCTCCCGTAGACCTGATCGGCGGGAACGGGGTAAAGATATATGCACGGGCCGAACTCACAGTCCTGGTCAATGGT
>CAYZOD010000008.1:0-12980 GCA_964480165.1 uncultured archaeon | reverse complement strand
TGCTGCAATAAAACGATTCCCGCACAAATAGTAGCGTGCCCAGAAAAACCAAGAATCCGGAGAAGCGCGTACTGAAAATCATAAGAGATGCAGACGTGGTCATCGAGGTTCTTGACGCGCGATTCCCCGACCTGACAAGGCTGCCAGCGTATGAAACCTTGGTGAAGAAACTCGGAAAGCCTTTAATCATCGTTCTGAACAAGGCGGATCTCGTTCCAAAGGAGTGGGCTGAGGACTGGAAGAAGATCCTCCAGAAGAAGGGTGTTCCCGTCGTCTTCGTGTCCTCCAAGATGCGGTGGGGGACGAGGATCCTCAGAAATACGATAAAGGACGTTGCGCCGAAGTTCCCAGTGATCGCTGGCGTTTTCGGCTACGCAAACGTCGGAAAATCATCCCTCATAAACATACTCAAGGGAAAAGGAGTTGCACACGCCGCCCCAATACCTGGATGGACGAAGGGAGAGCAACTCGTCCGCATATCACGAAAGATCTACCTCATGGACACCCCCGGCGTGATACCCATGAGAGATCCGACAAAACTCGTCCTCATAGGCGCATACGATCCAAACAGGATGGAGGACCCGGAGCTCCCGGCAGAGATACTGCTCCGCGTCCTGCATTCCCTTGATCCTGAAAACTGGCCGGCCACGATAGACGAGTACGCCGTCAAGAGGAACTTCCTCATGAAGGGGGGAATGCCGGATACCCACAGGGCTGCCGTCGAACTCCTCTCCAAGTGGCAAAAGGGCAAGATCGTTCTCCCATCCACAGACTGGCTGAAAAAGATGGAAGAAAATTTCAGGGAAGCAGATGACGAGGGGCATGAAGATAAAAATAGTTCTACATAACTATCATACATGGCGAACTTCGACTACCCCCATGAGGGAGGAAAGGAATTCACCCGCGAGGAGCGGGAGAAGAGGTATAAGTATCTTGGGAAAGAGGTCATAGACGTCGGCGATCCCGGTCTGGACAGCATTCCCGAGTTCTACGGCATAGCCAACGCCATCTGGCGCGACTGGAAGGAAAAAAGAATCGATACCAAGACGGCACTTCGCCGCCTGGCGCTCCTCAAACTCCTCACATACAAGGGCAAGAACAAGAAGATACAGGACATACCGGACCACGAGTTAGAAGCCGTAAGGGCGTTCATCGACTACGTGCGCGCGGTTATAAAGAGCGGCAGCATCGAACGGGGAGAACCAGAGGAGCAGAGGTCAGAATAGAACTCCCTGCTTCCCCAAAATAACATCAACGGTAGTCGTGAGGCGTTTAACGTCATCTATGCGTATCCCGTAGTGCTTCTCCTTCTCCTCGAGATACTCCAGGGGAATGAAAAACCAACCCTCCCGGGGATACTTCCAGGCGATGAAAACTGGTGTGTTTGCCCTTCTTGACCACTCAACCATCTTCTCATACTGCTCACGGCGGACAAAGAGTTCGCTCTTCCTCCACGCCTTGCATTCAAAGGCGACGGCTCTGCCATTTATAATGGCAACCACGTCCGGAGCGTAGGAGTTCCCCGATCCGGCAGAACGGATAACCGCAGCACCCCTCTCCCAGAGGAGGCGCATGAGTTCACGCTCGGCAGCGGCACCCTTCCTGTAGCCCACGGAAGAAAATGACCACTACCCTATTTAAATAATCCAAGTGCATGAATTAGTGCATGAAAACTATTACCATAACGGATGACGTCTACGAGGAACTCCGGCGGATAAAGGGCAGGAAGAGCTTCTCCAAGGTCATCAGGGAACTCCTCAGGAAGAGCAGGAGGGGCAACGAGTGGATAGACGAGGTATTCGGCAGCATAAAGGAGATAGACGTTGATGCGATGCTGGAGGCGAGGAAATCATGGAAGACACGTACATACTAGACAGTTCTGTTGTCATAGAGATCCTTCGGGGAAACGAAGAGATCAGAGACGCAACAAAGAGAATAACCGAGGGCGGAGAGGCGGTGATCACATCCGTCACGAAGTGCGAGGTCCTCGTAGGAGTAAAGAACAACGCACACAGGAAGATCGTGGAACTCATCCCCTGCGTAGATATTGGCTGCAGAACGGCGGCAATTGCAGCTGATCTTCAAAGAGAACTGAAGAAAAAGGGGCTGCCCGCAACGCTACCAGACACGCTCATCGCAGCAAAGGCAAAGGAGTTGAACGCTACGGTGCTCACAAGGGACAGGGACTTCGAACGATTTAATGTACTGGGCATCAGAACGGTCGTCCTCGATCGTCAGTCGCCGAATGCACCGTTCACCATTTAAAAATAAAACCACCCCCTTTCTATCAGCTGCGCCGAGGGTGGCCGCTCGACGAAGCATGAAAAGCGGTCAACCAGGCGCAGTACATCCTTCCCCTCACGCGTGGTGTTCATCATGCTCACCCAGGTCGCCGATAAGCTTCTAGACCAGCTTAGCGACCCCTCTGCGGATTTTGCGGTTGTCGTGGAGGGGAAAAAAGATGTCGAAGCGCTACGGCGGCTTGGGATTCTGCGCGTGGAGATGCTGAACAGGTATCCGAACATCGTCGACTTCGCAGACGCCCTCGCGGAGAAAGGGATCCGCAGGGCAGTGATACTAACGGACTTCGATCGGACCGGACGGCAGTTGGCATACAAAATAGGTGCAGCCCTCATGTCCGCTGGAATAAGAGTAGACTGGCGGGCAAGGGCGAAGATACGGCGGATCTTTCACGTTACATACATAGAGAACCTGGACAAGATCGTGGAATCCCTTGAAAGAGGTGATACGAATGGGAAAAATCTACATCGACTCGGTAAAGTACCTTATTCACGCAAACATAGAGGTTAAGGGACTTGTGGACAAGCCAGACGTCATAGGTGCTATATTCGGCCAGACTGAGGGCCTCCTGGGCGACGAACTCGAGATGCGCGAGCTGCAGAAGACCGGGAGGATAGGAAGGATCGAGGCGGATCTCCAGCACAAGGGTGGAAAGACGACCGGGGTCATAATCGTCCCGTCCGGCCTCGGCATGGTCGAGACGGCAATCATAGGTGCTGCACTGGAAACGGTGGACCGTGTCGGACCCTACGAGGCAAAGATAAAGGTAGAGAGGATAGAGGACACCCGCGATGTGAAGAGGAGGTACATCATAGAGCGCGCCAAGGAACTCCTCAACCGCATGCTCTCCGAGGAGATTCCAGACACGAAGGAGGTCATCGAGAAGGTCAAGAGCGATCTGCGCATAAGCGAGGTGACTTCCTACGGGCCGGAGAAGCTGCCAGCAGGACCGGATATCGATGAAGAAGAGGAGATTATCGTTGTCGAAGGTAGGGCAGACGTCCTTAACCTCCTCAAGCACGGAATAAAGAACGTCATAGCCATAAACGGTAACAGGGTACCGAAGACCATCGTCGATCTCTCCAAGCGCAAGACGGTGACGCTCTTCGTGGATGGCGACCGCGGAGGAGACCTCATCATCCGCGAGATGCTCCAGAAGGCTGACGTCGATTTCATAACAAAAGCACCGGACGGAAAGGAGGTCGAAGAGTTAACCCAGAAGGAGATCCTCAAATGCCTCCGCAGGAAGATTCCAGCAGACGAGTATGCAGCGCACGTCGGCGCAAAGAGGGAAGAGGCAAAGGCGCGCGCAAGAAGGGTCGTGAAGAAGGAGAAGAAGGAGGAACCAAAGGAAGTGAAGCCGCCGGTGCCCGAAGATTACCTGAAGATCTTCGAGGAACTCAAGGGCTCCCTCACGGCGAAGATCCTCGACGAGGAGAACAACGTTCTCGCAGAGGTGCCCGTAAGAGAGATCTGGAAGCAACTCAAGGAGATGGAGAAGGCGCACGCCATCATTATGGACGGAATCGTCACCCAGCGCTTGGTGGATGCCGCATCCGCGAAGGGCGTCAAGTATCTCATCGGCGTGAAGAAGACGAAACTGGAGCGCGTGCCTGAGGGGCTGACGATCTACGCGGACTAACGCCCCTCCTTCACAATTATTCTCTTTCCCCTTATGAGCGCATCCACCACCTTCTTCCTTCCCGAACGGAGGAGGCGCCAGACAGTTGATTTGGAAACAGACATGCGCGCGGACGCCTCCTCGAGGGAAAGGCCCTCGTAATCGACGAGGCGCATGGCCTCCAGTTCTGAAAAACTTATAACCACGGACTCTAGCGCGTTCTGCACGTAGAACTCGCGGGGGCGGTAGTCATAGGTGATGCGCTTGGCCTTCGGCGGTCTCCCCCTCCTGCGGCGGAAGTACATGATGCGATTACGAAGACCCCCTATATATACCGCTCACCCTCGCAGACGATGGTACGTCGGTATAAACGATGGATCCGGGAAAGATCCACGCGCCAGGACCGACCCGAACGCCGGGCATGAGCGAGACGTGCACGCCCGTCTTGACGGAGTCACCAACGAAAGCACCCATCTTCCTCCGGACGCCCAGAACGGGTTTGTCATCGAATCTCAGGTTTGCCGTGATCGTCCCGGCGCCGAAGTTCACGTCCCTTCCTATGACTGAATCACCGACGTAGGATAGGTGAGAAGCATGCGCCCCCTCCATGAGGATCGACGCCTTGATCTCCACAGCGTTGCCCACGCGCGCATTCTCCTGGATGACGGAGTAGGAACGAACGTAAGCGTTAGGTCCGACCGTGGCACCATGTCCAACGTAGACGGGTCCCTTTATGTATGCACCGTTGCGGATCTCCGCGCTCTCCGAGACGATTACTTTACCCTTTAGCGTCGCCCTCGGCTCTATTTCCCCATCCCTACGCTCAGGCATACGGGAAAGGAGAATTCTGGCAGCGGAGAGAAGATCCCAAGGACGTCCGACGTCCAGCCACTGATCTCCCCGCACTGTTACGGCACGCAGGCCAAGTTTCGGCAGAACATCCGTTATCTCATACTCTCCTCGCGGAGATGGCTCAAGATTCGCCAGATGTATGAAAACCTCGTCACGGAGGTAATACACCCCTCCATTTATCATGCTCCCTGGCACCTTCTCGCGCATATCGACGAGCACTCCGTTCTTCAGAACGGGCGTTCCGAACTCTCCGTTGTGGGGGCGCTCTACAAGAAGAATGGAATTCTCAGGAAGTGTAACGTTCGACGTGAGGAAAACGTCGCCGTTGGCAACGATGAACCTGTCCCCCACATACTTCTCCGCAACCATGAGTGCGTGGCCCGTTCCCTTGGGTTCCTCCTGGCGGACGAAGCGCGCCTTCACCCCATACGACTCAACGGCGGCGATGACGTCCTCTGCGCGGTGATTCACAACGACGCAGGGCTTCTCAACACCGTTCGCCTTCAAAAAATCAAGAACGTAGTGTATGAGCGGTTTATCGATTATCTTTATCGCTGGCTTCGCCTGCGTTTCGGTAAACGGCCAGAGACGAGTTCCCTTTCCCGCTGCAAGAACCACCGCATCGCATTTCATAGGAAGAAGCCAGAACGGGAGAATAAAAAGGTAATTAAAAGAAGTTTTTACTGTTCAAAGAGATGCTTTCTCGCCGCCTCCAGCAGCAGTTTTCTCTCCTCGCGGTAGACGACCTCTCGGACCTTCTGGACGGCATCTATGTTCGCTGAAACGCTGTCTATGCCGAGACGGACGAGTTTGCGGACCATGGACGGATAGGAGCCCGCCTGTCCGCATATGGACGTCTCAACGCCCGCCTCCTTGGCAACCCCTATGACGTAGGAAATGAGATCGATGACCGCCGGGTGGAGTTCGTTGAAGTGTTTCTGGACAAGAGCGTTGTTCCTGTCGAGGCCAAGGGTGAGTTGCGTCAGATCGTTGGTGCCGAAGGAGAGGAAGTCGATGCCCCTGTCTATGAAGTCCTCGATGCGCAGAGCCGCCGCGGGCGTCTCCACCATTATGCCGAAGTCCACGTCCCTGTGGGGGATCAGCCCGACCTCCCTTGCCAGTTCCTTGGCGCGGACAAGTTCGTCAGGGTGGATAACGAAGGGCAGCATGATGCCCACGTTGTCCAGCCCCTCTTCCTGGAGCTCTTTGATAGCCCTGAACTCTGCTTTGATTATTTCGGGCTGATCGAGGGCCCTCCTGATGCCATGCCAGCCGAGCATGGGGTTGTCCTCTTCCGGCTCGCCCTCTCCGCCCTGCAGGTTCCTGAACTCGTCGGTCCTTGCATCGAACGTCCTGTACCAGACGGGCTTCGGATAGAACTTCTCCGCAACGGTGCGTATGCCCTTCTTCACCGCCTCGACGAGTTCGTCGATCTTGTTATTCTTTATGAACCACGCAGGGTGCTTACCCGTTGCGGTGATCATGTGTTCGGCACGGAGGAGGCCAACACCGTCAGCACCCGTCTTTGCGGCGCGCTCGGCCGCCTCAGGCATGGCGACGTTGACCTTGACGAGCGTGGCGGTGATCAGAGGTGCCGACGCGGAACGGATGACCTCCACTTCCTTCTTCTGCTCGCCGCCCCTCTTCACAACACCCCTATACACCAAACCCTTGTAGGCATCGACCGTGACAACGTCCCCGTCCTTCAAAACCTTCGTTGCCTTCTCCGTACCGACAACGGCCGGAATACCCAACTCTCTGGAAACGATGGCGGCGTGGCATGTCATACCGCCCTCGTCGGTAACGATAGCGGCCGCCCTCTCCATAGCGGGAACCATGTCAGGCGTCGTCATGGTTGTAACGAGTATGTCGCCCTTCTGCACCTTGGAGAGTTCGGATATGTCGTGGATGATCTTTACGGTCCCTGTTGCGTAACCTGGAGATGCGGGAAGGCCCTTCAGAATGGGCTCAGCATCCGTCTCACCCTCCTCGGAAGAATTCTGTTCGGAGAATTTGCCGATGGTGGTGATATTCCTCGACTGAACGATGTAGAGACGGCCCTTCTCCATGGCCCACTCGACGTCCTGCGGGTGGCCGTAGTGCTTCTCTATCTGGGCGCCTATCTTCGCAAGGGCAACGATCTTGTCGTCGGGGAGCTTCTGCTTCTTGCGCATGTCCGGCGGCACCTCAACCTTCTGGGAGCCACCGTTGGGGCCGCGGACGATCATGATCTTCTGCTCGGCGATCTTCTTCTCCAGTATCTGGAAGGAGTTCTTGTCCACGATGTACTCGTCGGGGGTGACCATTCCGGATACGAGAGCCTCTCCCTGGCCCCAGCCCGCCTCGATAATGATCTTTGGGTCGCCTGTGACTGGGTGGGCCGTGAACATGATGCCGGAGACCTCTGAATCTACCATCTTCTGGACAACTGCGGCGAGGCCCACCTTCATGTGATCGAACCCCTGCTTCGCGCGGTAGTATGTGGCCCTTGCGGTGAACAGCGATGCCCAGCACTTCTTCACGTGCTCGATGACGGCGTCCGGACCCTTGACGTATATGAAGGTGGCCTGCTGACCCGCGAAGGACGCATCAGGAAGGTCCTCCGCCGTCGCAGAGGAACGGACGGCCACGAAGGGCGGGTCGCGGAGAACAGACGTCCCTGTCAACTCAGCCAGGCGCGCGTAGGCGTTCTTTATCTCCACGGCAATCTCGGGGAGCATGGGTGTGGATTCGATGAGTTTTCTTATCTCAGCGGTCCTTTTCTCCAGATCTTCTGTGTTCTCCACGTTAAGATCCTTAAGAAGCTCGGCTATCTTCTCCTTTATGCCCGTCTGCTCGATGAAGTAGAAGTATGCATCCGCAGTAACGACGAATCCCGGGGGTATGGGGAAGCCCGCGCGGGCCATCTCGCCGAGGTTTGCACCCTTCCCGCCCACAAGGGCGATGTCGTCCTTGCCTATCTCGTTAAACCATACTACGACCTTCATGCTACTAAAACGAATTAAGGATTTAAACAGGTGGTAGAACTACGAGGAGGTGGTTCTACCCAAGGAGCCCGAAGAAGTAGAGGATGAGCATCGTGCCGACGCCCGCCAGCCCAAAGAGGACGGAGACGATAAGCGTGGCGATGAAGGGCAGTTTTATGCCCAGCGCCCAGAGAACGGCGAAGGCAATGAGACCAAGGATTGAGTTAACGATAACGCGCTTGAGGAAGAATATGAAGAAGATTGCCAGCGCGATGAGGCCAATGCCCGCGAGGAGGATCATGGGGTCCATGTGCGTGACTTCCTGAGCAGCGGAGAGGGCGGTCGTTGCATCGATGTTCAGTTCCATGGCCATGACCTAATATGGTGGGAGTTACTTTTCAACACATACCCTCAATTAATCTCATGTTTTCGGACTTAGAGAGGAAGATAGGGCTCGCACTATACTACGGTGAAAAAACGCCAGAGGAGCTGGCAGAGGAGTTGAAAGAAGATATACGTGACGTCATGGACGCGCTGAAGAAGCTCATAAAGCTGAAGATCGTTGTCAAGGAGGGCTACCCCCCGAAGTATCGCCTGGCAGACAACATACGCGAGGCTATTAAGCCCAAGGACTTCGAACCGGTAGAGGGTATACGGATCTACGCGGTCATAGAGGCGCAGGCCATCGACGAGGTCCTCACAAAGAAAGCCCTCGAAAAGATTCTGCGCAACCTGAAGAAGGAATCGGGCGTACACATCATATCTGCCGAGATATCCAAAATTGAGCAGGACGAGGAGAGCGGACTGTACTCCGGATACATCGAGGCAAAACTCTCCTTCGAGGCGTTCGAACCACTCATGCACTTCATGTTCTTCTACGGCCCATCCGTCGTGGAAGTCCTCGGACCGGAGAAGATTGTCTTAGACATGGGTGACCTGCATAGAGGTCTTCTCGAGGCGGCAACGATGATCAACGGCTACGTGCACTACATAACACGAATGATGACAAAGAAGGAACTCCAGGAGTTCAACAAGGAGTTAGTGAAGGACCTCTTCAAGTAGAGCAGTTGAACTCGGCGTTGTAGCGTATGGGGAACGCAACGCCGAGGTTGTTTAGTCCATACTCTCCACTTACCTGCAAGATCACCTCGCCGGCGCTCACGGACATTGATTCCAGCGTCTTAGAACCAGAAAGAATGAATGAGCCGTAGTCCTTTGTTGTGCTGCCCGTGGTGATTTTCAGGGAGACGTCCACGTTGTAATCCGGTCCGGAAAGCACGGGAGTGATCGTGCACACGTTTGTATCCGCGCCAAAACGTAACGTCACCGTGACTGGATCGAGGAACGCCGCCGGATCGATGACGGGAAGGGGGAAGACGACCACAGTATGATCCTCACCGTTGTACTTTGCCACAACCTCTGCAATAGAGTCCGCAAGCGTCGAGTTGATCGTAACGGTCTTCTTGAACTTCTTTGAGGAGTTGGGAAGAAGATCCTGGTCAGAGAGGAGGTCCACAGTCTGGGTGATGTTCCCCTCGCCAAAGTCCTTGATCACCTTTAACTGTAGAGAGTCAAGCGTCACGTTGAACGCGTTGGGGTTCTTCACGAACCCGTAGACGTTGAGTTCGTAGCCGTTCCGGGACAACGAAACGGCCTTCGCCTTCACGTCGAAGATCAGGGGCTGTTCGGACAGGGAGGGAACATTCAGATCGAAGGAGCGTGTGATGGTCTTGCTCACACCGTTTACAGTATAGCTCCCGTTTATCGTTATGCTTATGGTAGTCACGTCCTTTGGAACGGAGAAGGAAACAGATGTAGTTGCCGTCTTCTTGGCGGCGACCGAATCGATCTCCAGATCATAGGATGAACTGCCGTAGGCCAGCGTGAGGGAATCAAAGTCCATCTTAGCATCGTTCGGATTGTACAGAGAGATGTTAACCGTCAGGGACTTCGTTGGGCCGAGAAGTTTGACAGATGAGAGGGAAACACCCACGGAAGGACTCTTCGCGAGGGTTGTCTTGTCGGGAAGCGCCACAGGGATCGTAGAGGAGAGAACATAAACGCTCTTGCCAGAGGCAACGTTCCCCTCCACCCTTATGGCAACGTTCTCGGCGGAGGGCGCGAAATTGGGAGAGAACGATATGGGATACTGGGAGGGACCATCTATATCCGTTGGCGAATCCAGGAGGTTCTTGGACTGAACGGGAACACCGTTTATTAGAAGAGAAACGCTTAGGGACTGGATTGTATACTTCCTCTTGTCGGGAAGCTTAACGGCACCTTCAAGAACCGCAGTATACCCTTCGTTGCCCTGAACCACCTTGGCAGTTGCCTCGATGTATGGAGTGGAGACAACCGCCGACCCGCCGCCCAGAGCCGTGAAAGCAAAGTATCCACCGACCAGTAGCAACAAAACGAGCAGGATCAGCCCCTTTGGCATGAAAGAAGATGAGGAAGGGAGTATTTAAATCAACGCAAGTATCTGTATCGCAGGTATCCCGCTAGGACGAGTAGCAGGAGGAGCAGGAAGGCAAAGGCAGCTAGGCGCGCCCTCCCCATGAGATCACCGACACTAGAAAACATGGGCTTAGGGGTTACGGTGACTTTCGACGTTTTTTCTACGTTGCCTGCTTTAATTGTCAGATAATACTCACCTGCCGCCAGTTTAGGCACCACATAGTGATACGTCTCGCCGGCGGAAAGGCCGAAGGACTTCTTATCGAGAACAATGTCCGCACCACTCACCCGCTTGAGAAGAGTAATTTCCACGGATTCTCTACAAGTGCCCATGTTCTTCACGAGGACTGTATTGACGTCCTCACCCTCCACTATTGCTATGTTCTCCGGCGAGACGATAAGCACGCTGGATTCACATTCACCCGTGGCGCCGGTAGCCCTTTCCTTAGAGACCATGAGCTCCATCCTGTGCTCGTAGGGGACCAGGCCCTTGGCATATACTGTGATGTAGTGCAGGCCTGAGCGCCTGGGAACAACACGAAGAACAATTCTCTTTCCCTCTCCAGGGCGGACGGAGAACGAAATAGGCTCTATGGATACATCCTCCGACGGTCTCATTACAACGTTCATCTCCACGTTCTCCTCACAGGTACCACCATTCTGCACAAGGATGTTTATAGCAACGTTCTCCTCCAACTTTGAATTCACGCGGTCGGGACCGGAGAGACCGATGTTCGATATACAGCGTGCCCAGGGGATGTAGAATCCACCAGTCTCTAGCTGAATCACTTCGTTCATCTCTTCGGGGACGTTCACCTCCCCGCCGCCAGAGGGTGATTGCGAAGATTCTTCCGCTGATTCTTTCGTTTCAGATGTTTCAGATGTCGAGGAAGCGGGAACGTGGAGCGTGAAATGAGGGGACGTGTAGTTCACGTCGCGATATGAATCGTGGGCGTAGACGTACATCTCATAGTCGCCAGGAGCAAGTCCTGCGGCAGAAACTGTAACGTTTCTCTCCTGATCCACGGCAAGTGGGATCTGTGCCTCGGAGATGGACCCGCTGAAGGAGTTGGTGTCCCCCGAGGCAAGACGAAGTGAGAGGTCGAGGATCATGTTATAGAACCCGTTGTTGTGAAAGGTAACTGTGTAAGGGACGGTCTGACCCGCGTTCGCCTCTCGGTATGTGGGAGTCACGGTTATCTGCAGCGCAAGACAGTCAGAACAGGTTGTCTCATTGGGTTCGCATATGCCGTCACCGCAATAGCGCTGGGAAGGAACAAGGTAAACGTAGAATCGCTGTACCGATGGAATGGAGACCAGTGCCCCGTAGTTATGGGTGCCGCCAAGGATGTTATACTCGCCGACGCGCGATAGGTAGACGAGGTTACCGTCAGGAGCGAGGAGGATGTATACGGGAACCCCTTCGTAGATTGTGGTCGCCCTTGCACAGTAGTTCACGTCGTTCACGAGGATGTATACGTTCTCGTCGTAGGTCTTGTTTGGTGTGCACGCATTGCAGAAGTTTCCATCAGAGAGGAGTGCATCAAGGTTTTCGTCACAAGTATTGCGCAGATCGTAGAAGTTCAGATCGTCGTCACGGGACAGAACAAAGAACCAGTTTGAAAGGTCGGTAACAACAAGCTGATCCCTCGTGTCGATAGTGGTAGAGGATGTAACGTCGTTCACATCCGCGGGGCCAATATCCACATACCCAAAGGCAGAATCGTAGTAAGAGGAGAGTTGAGGAGAATCGACGGTGAGATCACCGTATACGCCTGCCCAAGACGTTTCCGGCCCTATGGGATACTGGATAAGGAGATTAACCTCATAGACATGGCCGGGGCTGACGTTTACCTCACCCTGAGCCACAGCAGCGGCCATTAAAGTAACCACTGCAAAGTAGATAAGGAAATGCCGCACTGGCGCTCACCGTCTCCGTAGAACGATGAGCAGAAGTATTATTAATACCAGTGCGGCAGCGACGAGGAGGTAGTTCTCCTGAACGAACTCCAAAGCAACGTCCTGCCACGTTTCTTTCTCCAGCGGTAGAGAACCCGTCTCTATATGCACAGGAAGTCCGGAATCCCTACCGTAGCGCGCTGTGTACTTTACCTCTGGGTTGTCAAGGATGTCTGCATCGGTAAGGTATGCTTTGGCATAGAGTTTGGCCGTCTGGCCCGCGCGGACCAGTGACTGTCTCGTCTTCAGATCGGTGGGGATTCCATCAATGAGGACACCGTTCAGATACACGGTAACGTATGTCGGGACGTCTGAGACGTTCTTGACGTATATAACAAAGCGCTCGAGGCGGGGGGAGTATACGATGCGCTGGACTTCGATCTTCGAGGGATCGTTGATGTTCTGGACGACCACGGGAACCGACGCGTTGAACTCCATCTCCATTCTATCCCTGTCCGCGCCATAGACGCCCTCGACGTAGAGGGTGCACGCGCCCACGGGGATCGTGTCGTTGAACTCGTACTCCGCGATCGTTGCATCCTTTGCATCCACGAAAAATGCATCCTGTGGTGTGATCTCTGCAGTAAAACCGTTGGCGCACTTCAGGGAGAGGAGCGTTGGCATTGCATACCCCGCAGAGGAACCTATGTTCCTGAGCTTGAGGAAGACGCGGCCGTCGGGAAGGACGGATGCTGATTCAACGCTTATGGACACGTCCGCGGCAGGAAGGAACATAACCGGTAGTGGATAAGGCTGACCGGGGGTTCTCGTCGGCACGCGGACGTAACCGACGGCGAAGAGTGATAGCACCTTCTTGCCCTCGA
>CAYZOD010000007.1:0-13104 GCA_964480165.1 uncultured archaeon | reverse complement strand
CGTCCTCTACGGCCAGCTCCCTAAACATATGATCAGGGCCAAGCTTAAATGAAAGTTCCTGCAACTTCATGATATGGCAGAGGTTGTCATATCGAAGGGTCGGCAGGTAACGATACCCGCTGAACTACTCAGGACATACGGATTGAAGCCAGGGGACAGGGTAATCGTCGTGGCTGAGCCGGAGGGAATACGCATTCTACCCAAGAGGGAAAAACTGGCGAAAATAAGGGCGCTCCGCCTAGGCAAGGAAAAATGGGAAGAAATAGAGAGGGATCTCGATGAGAACTGCTGCCTTTGATACGAGTGTGCTCTATGCGTTGATAAATAAAGAGGACGAGCACCACGAAAGGGCAAGGAAGATCGCAGCGCAACTCGAACGCATCGTACTGCCCGGCATCGTCATCCATGAGGTTGTATGGATTCTCCGGCGAAAGACAGATACTGAAACGGTGCGGGAAATAATCCTAGACATTATATCCCGGAGCGACGTGAAGGTCTTGCCTATAACGGAGGAAGACATTGGATTTGCAGCGATAACAATGCAGAACAGCAGGGATTACAACGATCTGCTCATTCTATCCGCGGCAAAGCGGAGCGGTGTTCCATTGATCAGCTTCGACGATGAGTTAAGAAAGAAGTACGGAAAGTTATGGAAGATCAGGGCCTCGCTTGAATGATGCCCTCTGCCAGTTCCATTATGGCCTTGTACGGGTCCCTTGCCTTCGTGACGCCGGAGGCGACGAGAACGCCCTGCGCACCCAATTCTACGGCCTTCTTCACGTCCTCCGTCGTCTTAACGCCCGCGCCTACGAGAACGGGAGAATGGACAAGTTCCACAGACCGGCGAATGATATCCGGCTTCGCCTTCGAAACGGAGATGTCCGTCCCTATAAGTTCAGGCGGTTCGACGGCCACGGCGTTGGGCTGAAGGTCCGAGACGGCCCGCGCGATCACCTCGTCCGCGGCACAGGCGATAACCTCCAGGTGCAGATCGCGGGCACGGTGGACGACATACTCCACCCAAGAGAAGTTCACCTGGCGTTCGGAGTGGTTGATAATAGTTCCGTCGATGCCCCACTCGGCGAGCATCTCGAGGAGAACTGAGCCGGTGTGCGCTCCTGGCTGGTACGCATCCACATGCTGTGCAAATACGGGGATATCGACTGCCTCGCGCACCTTCACGAGATCCACGGCGTTGGGGGCAACGATGACGGAAACGCCTGTCTCGTGATGCACCCGCTCCGCCGCCTTTGCTATCTCGACGGCTCGTGCACCCATGGCCTGCGCATATGCCTTGAAGTTTATGACAACCGCGGGAAGGTCCATGTAGTGAGAACGCAAAAACGATATATTAATCTATGTGAAACGCGTTGTAATAGCGTGGAGGTAACAGTGGTCGGGGACGTGAATCCTGACCTTCTCTACGGTGTGAAGGGCTTCCCCGTGCTGGACAGCCAGGAGATCGCGGAGAACTTTCGCCTAAAACTGGGGGGTTCCGCCGCAAACACCGCATACGCCCTCGCCAGGCTCGGTGCAAAGGTGCATTTCTACGGGGCAGTGGGACGAGACGTTTTCGGCGAGTTCTGCGAGCGGGAGCTAAAGAAAGCTGGCGTCAAAGCACACCTTGCCAAGATGGACGGTCAAACAGGGGTGACGTCGGCGATCGAGTTCAAAGGTACGCGGACGATGTTCACGTATAGGGGAATGAACGAATTCTTGGACATCTCCCACATCTCCCTCCACGGCAAATGGATGCACGTCTCCGGCTACTGGCATCTTACCAAACTCCGGCCGAAAATCGCGGAACTCTTTCGAAGGGCAAAGGAAAAGGGTATGAGAACATCCTTCGACGTGGGATCTTGGAACAGAAACTGGGAGGAGGCGAAATACGTTCTGAAAGCGATACGCGACGGATTTGTGGATTTCATCTTTCTGAATGAACAGGAGATCACTGCATTAACTGGAGATGAACTGGAAAATGCCATTGAATCGCTGAGAAAACACACGACCATCGGTCTGCACATGGGAAGAAGGGGTGCCAAGATCATAACGGCTGATTCAGAAATCTACACGCCCGCGTGGGAAAACATAACCGTGCGCTACACCACGGGGGCAGGAGATACATGGAACGCAGGGTTTATCTGGGCCCTCCTGCGGACAGGAGATCTGAGAAAGGCTGCAAAGATAGCGATGGACATCGTGGAGAGGTATGTGGAAGAAGGGGTAGTGGTTACCCCTTCAGAATTGTAGATTTGGCAGTGGATATGCCTCTCCGTATCTCGAGGAAGTATGCCTGAACTCCGTCCTCCGTTTTTAGTTTCTCTGACCACTCGCTCTGACCGTGGAGCTTCGCGAACGTTGCAAGGAGGTCCTTGGCGCGCTGGCTCTCTGGCGGCAATGACGACGCCTTCGCCGCGCGCTGATACTGGATTATCTTCGTTGCTATGCGCTCTACCTCTATGCTGGGATCGATGCTGTAGAAGTGCCTGTACGCCTCGGGAATGACCTTCTCTGCCCACTTGCGGTGGAAACGGCAGAATCCAGCATTCTCTATCATCAGTTCAGCGTGGAAGCGCCCCCACGCCTTCTTTCCAAGTTCGTACGGCTCGTTCCAGTCAGAGCCGTAGTAGGTCATGAACTTGCCGTGAAGTGGGAGCGGAATGAGAAATCCGGGTACCCAGTACTGGGGTGGGACGAGTTCTCCACCCGACTCGAAGGGCGTGTAAACCGCAAGATCCCTCGTCTCCGGCTTGATATGTTCAGATGCGCGACGTATGCCACCGGAGAGTTGTGGAAGGTCACCCTTCGCAAGGGCCACGAGTATCCGCTTGACGGCCTCCGCCTGCTTGTCCTCATCCACCTCGAAGGGCACCATTCGCGTCTCGGGAACGCCCTCCAAGGTGATGAATCCCTTCTCCCTGAGTTCAAGCACCCAGGATATAACGTTGCCCGTCTCAATCGCGTCAAAACCGAGCATATCCACGAGATGAACGATCTCCACGATCTTGTTTGGATCGAATATACCCATCTGCGCACCGAAGGCAGTAATTGGCTCGTAGTCCAGTTTCCTTGAATCCCATATCTTCTTGCAGACCGCTGCACACTTTTCGCCACAGGTCTTGGAGCGAAGGGTACCGTCCTTGAACATCCTTCTGAACTGCTCAACCGTAGGGGCAATCTTCTCCTCCCAGAGGCGCTCGCGGTCAGAATCATTCATATATATCATCTGCCAGTTGTATGCGGGAAGTGTTGTCTTGAGATGCGCCCAGTTGAGTATTGTTCCGCCGATACCGTCCTTCGGGGAGAGGCGATACTTCTCCGTGCCCTTCGTCACCGCCTGCATGTAGTCCTCGCCCAGAACCTTCTCGGCGAGATGTTTGAAGTCATCGGCGTAGGAAAACGCAGGAGCAGCGTCGCCGCCAAAGACGACTGCGTAGACGTTGTGCGCCCTGACCATCACGGAACCCGCGCCACCACGGCCGAAGAAGTCAGGTGTACCCATGTCAGGATCAACGGAGACGAGCGCGCCGAAGTCCGTATTGGCAGATGCTAGTCCTGCGATCACGGCACGGAATGGAGCGCCGTTATAAACGTCCTGGAGTTCCTTCCGCAGGAACGCATCAAAGGCAAAGACGTTGCCCGCCACGTCGTCGAACTCACTCAGTTCGAAGATCTGGAGCGTTGTTCCTGCCGAGTCTCCGTTTATGACTACGACCGATGGGACTTCCGTTCTCCCAACCAGCGTTACTGCGGTATCCCCCGTGAGCGATATATATCTTCCAAGGTTACCGGCAGATGAGACGAAGAACCCTCCAGTCATAGGGGATTTGAAGGCCACAACGCCACGATTCGCGCCCTGCACGTCCGGATTGGCGAAGGGGCCTGCCGCAAAGACCAGAACGTTCTTGGGATCGTATACGTCCAGATTATACGTCTCATATTCATCCTGGTGTATCTTAAGGCCTGCGTCCACCGCTCCAGATGCCGTCATGCGAATTTCCTTCAACCGCTTCTTAGAAAGGTCAACGACGATCATGCTACTACAAGGCATCGGTGCTTTAAATATCCTACTCCGTCTCAGTATGTGGAGGGGATCCAGCAGTTTGTGGAACGGGTTCTGGAAGAGGTGGGCGCTTACCCTATAATCATGTTCGGCTCGGCGCTCCACGGATCTGGAAGAAGCACGGTTGCAGATATAACGTACAAAAAGTTCGTGGCCGCAGGCATTCCCGCGAGACGCATCTCCACGGGAAAGATCTTCAGGGAGATTGCCGAGAGCGAGGAGCTAACCATCGAGGAGTTCATGGCGCTCCAGCAGTCCGACCCGCCGCGCTTCTACTCCCTGAACATAGGGGTAGACCAGCGGATCCACGAGGAGATGGAGGAAAAATCGCTGAACGAGGCAATTATTATCGATTCGAACCTCGCCGCATACCACGTGGAGATACCGAATGCATACGCCCTTCTCGTATATGCCAAACCCGAGATCGTCGGTTCGAGGGTGTTCCAGGCAAGGAGAAAGGCGGAGAGGGAATATCGTTCTCCGGAAGACGCGCTGAAGGAGATGGTAGAACGAACGAGAGCGGATATCGATCTCTACAGGAAGATGTCGGAAATTGCGAGGGACAACTTCTGGAAGATGGTCTACCGTATCGCGGCGAAGGACATGGAGAAAAATCTTGAAACGATCCTGCGGAGGGAAAAACCAGAGAGTCCCTTCTTCCATGCGACTGTGGACAACAACGGAACGTTAGAAGAGACGTGGAAAAATGTGGAGGCATTCCTCCGTTCTCAGCGGTGAATGATCGTTCCAACCCTCTTTCCTCTGACTGCACGCTCCATGTTGCCCGGTTCTGCAGACGTAATAACGACTGAATCGAGCCAGGGCGATGTCTGGACAAGGGCGAGCATCGTTTCCACCTTGGAGAGCATCCCGCCAGTCACGTCAACCCCGTGGGATCCCCCTAAGGCCGTGCGGATCTCCTTAAAGTTTTCAGGAGTGATCTCAGGGATTCGTTCTGCGTCTGGATCCTTCAGGGGGTCTGCCGTGAACACACCATCAACGGACGTGACAAGAATGATCCGCTTTGGCTTGAAAACGGGGTTCATGACGAAGAATACACGCTCTGTGGAGAAGATCGTGCCGCCCCTTTTCCCATCAGGGATCGCGTCCCCATACGTCACGGGAAGATAGCCGCGGCGGAGCACCTCCGTTAGAGCACCGAAGCAGAGGCGGGAGGGGTGATCGTCGTTTGAGAAGATAATCGCCGAAGGCGGAAAGTGAAACACGGGGAGACCAAGGCTAGCCAGCTCGGATACAACGATGTGGTTGAGTTCCGCTGCAATTGCATGGACCCTGGCAGCGTACTCCTTGGGATTAGACTTCATAAGATTTGCATACTCCTTTGCGGCCCAGTGGCCAAAGGATCCGCTCCCATGGCCAAGAAGGATGCGGTAGTCGTCAAGGAGTGGCTTTAACTCCGTACCCAGGCGGCGGATTGTATCGATATCTGCCTTCTTGACCGCGGTCTTGTCCGTGATGATAGAGCCTCCCCACTTTATGAATACAGTATCCGCCACGCTGGAAAGGGAGGGGGAATCTTTATATGGGTGAATTGGGCGCTTCGGCGATCAACGGTATTGGTTTTTATTTATCCGCGTCGTTCTCTATCCGTGGCAAGAAGCAGGAAATTCGGCGAGACTGTATACTACATCACAACCAGAACGGAGAATCTAAAGGAGAAGCTGGAGCGGCTGGGACTACCAGGAGAGCAGATAGAGCAGATCTGGGAGGAAGAAGACGTCCCAGACGTCTATTTCGTCGAAGGAACACTCGTTGTGGACCTGAACTTTATGGACGAGAGCACGCTCATCGCCGTGAAGAAGAATATCATTGCCGTGGTTGCCGAAGAAGAAACAGAACTGCTGAAGTGGATTCGAAACGCAATAAGAAAGAAACGACGTTTTCTCCAGAACCCCGGTGCTTTTGTGTATAGAGCGATTAAAAAGCAGCTGGACATCATTCACGACCGCGTATCCGAGATCCATAAGAGCGTTTCAAAGGCAGAGAGGGATATGGCAAGAAACTTGAGATCAGAGGATGCAGACAGGGTTATTCACATCTATGACGTACTCCTCGAGCTTCACGACGTCCGGCGCGAATTGGCATACTTCTGGAAGGTTGTTATGAAACTCAGGCGGTCCCCGATTCTCAAACCGGAGGAAATAGAGGATATAAAAGGCGACGTGCAGGAAGTACTGTCCTTTGTAAGTTTGACTATAAAGTCTGCAAACTCAATTCTCGACCTGCACGACCGCGCGCTCTCCATGGAACTCAATCTCCTTATTAAGCGACTGACTGCCATATCCATCATCCTCGCGGTTATTACGATCGTCACGGGCATCTATGGCATGAACTTCAGATACCTGCCGCTTGCAGAACACCCATACGGCTTCTGGATCATCAACGCGTTCATGGTCGCGCTCTACGTGGGGCTGTGGTGGTGGTTTAAGCGCATAGGGTGGATGTGATGGTGCCGAAGATCATAGAGAAAGTGATTCCACGGAGAAGAGAGAAAGTTCGTAAGAACGAGAAGGGTGCAGACCTGATCCTCGAGCACCTAGACAGCGAGAGGCTGGAGGATAGAACAAAGGCGTTCGATAAGATGATGAGAGAAAACCCAGAACGCATAAACGATTCTGAAGTATTCAGCAGGATTGTAGGGGATAAGGAGCTCATACGCCACGCAGTCCTGAAGGAGTATCACGTAGATATGGATGACAAGACGTATAGAACGTTTAAGGAGATCGTCAAAAATACACTCCTGAAGAATCCGCCTGACGCCATTCAACTCCTTACAGAGATAACCGAGAAGAACATGAAGAGAAGGGAGAGCATAGAGCGAACGCTGGACCTATTCGACTCTGTCCTGGCAGCGCTCCCAGCTAGAATGAACGAAGAGGAAGAACAGGCCTTTTTGAAGTTCTATGGGAAGTTCAAGAGGAAGATGCGCGAGTTCGCAAGCAAGGGTGAAGAGCATGCAAGGTTCGGAAAGCAGATGATCGTTAAGTCCGGCCACAGAGTTGCAAGAACCCTTGTAAGAATTGCAGACAACCAGATCGAAAGGGCAATGGATCTGCCACCAGAGGAACAGTTCAGAGTGTGGAAAACAGCGTACGGATTGAAAAAAGAGGCGCTGTGGCTGCTCCAAAAGACGGCAAAACACGGCGGCGGTGCAGACCTCGACGCCGTAATATCTACCGCCATCGCACCGGTGCTTAGGGGCACCGAGTACCGCATATCCGTGCCTCTGGGAAAGGAGAAGATCCGCAGAAGGTTCTTGAAGGAGCAGGCAAACACCGTCACAAAAATCATCAATCGTGGTCTGCAGAATGAGACGATCTCTGTTCCTACAGCCCTCAAGATACTGGAACTCGCTACGCCCGCACTTGGCCCGTACCTACACGAAGGTGTCGCAACCACAATTGCAGATCTGGCAAAAACCGGCAAGGTTGCACACTCACAGGCAATCCTTCGCAGTTACTTGAAGACCACTGCTAAACACAACAGCGGCGCGTATGTACATGACGAGATAGACAGATTTACAGAGATTCTGGCAGAGAAGCTGACTGCGCGCGAAGTGGACAAAGCAACAATAGAGCATATAGAAAACGAGATAAACAGGTTCAGAAGGATAGTAAAGTAGCGCCCGAGCCGAGGGTCGTTTCGCCGCCTCATCGCAAGCTCCGCTTGCGCACACGTGACGCAGCCACGATGGGGTGAGTATTAGGGGGTCGACGACCCCCTAGATACGAATTCGCGTCAACAATGAAATGGTGAAAGAAGTAGCGCCCGAGCCGGGATTTGAACCCGGGTCGCGGGCTCGACAGGCCCGCATGCTAACCTGGCTACACCACTCGGGCACCTTGCCCCATCGCGGGGCGAAAACCAGCAATATTACGTTCTCAACGTTGATTTTAAAAGGGTTGCGAGAGCCGCAGCAAGAATATATATGCGTACGTGCAATTTTTCATGTGGAGGAACTCCTGAAAAGCGGCAAAGACCTCAGGCTCAAGCGCCTTGAGAGTGTGGTGAAGCGAATCAAAGATGAAAACGGCTTTATCAGGACAGAAGCACTCGAAAATGCTCTGAAAGAGGAATTCGGATCCACAATGGGTGGAGAGTACTTCATGGATCACAAGAGAATCTCCGGTATAGTGGGCATTCCCGCGCTGCAAAAGAATACAGAATATCTGGCAACCGCGAGGGCTGCGATATACGCCCCGCGGAAGGGGAAGAACGAGCTCCTGGCAGCCGTGAAAAAACATGCAGAGAAATCCGGAGTCAAAACGGTGGTGTCAGTAGGGGGAAAGACGGAGGTGAGAATTCCTATTCAGAAGATGTACCTGGAGATGGCATCGGAACTGCACAACCGGCTTCTGGAAAGATTTGGCGACCGCGTTCTGCTCACCGCGATTGTCGGGGGCACAGGGACGAGAAACATTGCAACGATACCGACAAAGGTCAAGCCAGACAAATACGGCAAACTCCAGCCGCTAATAGGAACGTTTCCCGACCTAGACTTCTTCGCAAATAAGGGGCATTCGGCCGGAGGAGAAAGAAGAGATAAAGGCTATGGCCCGAGAAGTTGAAACGAAAATAGCGCCGAAGTATGGATTCAGCGACAGGAGCTACTTCATAGATGTGCATAGAGATTTTGGCATCGTAGATGAGAGCAATCTTCGCGGCGCGGCACACTCTCTCCACCGTCTAAAACCGAAGATCATACTTCACGGGGAGAACTACTACGAAAAGATCCGCGATTCTGAAGAATTCCAGAAGTACGACGAAGAAGAGGCGAGGAGGTACGCTGAAAAGCTCAAAATCCTATCCAGTTCTGTCTACGTTCGGACCATAGCGAACGTATGGCGCCAGATACGGGCGGAGATACAGAATGCTGAAAGGGAGGCCAAGGAAGCAGAGCAACACAGACGTAAAGAGCTCCTTGCAAGAAAGATCCTTGCGGAAGAACTGGAAAAATCCCTCCAAGACGTTATAGCGCGCTTCGCCCCGCTCGGAATGGATATAGAAGACGTCATCAGAGAGATAGAAAAGAAAAAGTTGGACAAGATCGTGGCAGAAAACGCCCCACGCATATATTCCTACGAGGAGTACGGTGGCAAGCGCATGTACCTCGCAAGACGGCTTGCCAACAAAGACAAGGAAACGGCCAGAATCCTTGCGATCATAGAGACGGCGAACAACCTCGCAATGGAGCGCGCGCGTAGAAGAATAAGAGATCTCAACAGCATGGCAGAAAAGCCGGAGGACAGAATCCTCACGAGCCACGTATTTAGGGCAGCAAAGTCGATCCAAAGAAAGATCCTTGCAACAGCAATAGAGGATCTTATTCATGCGAAGGTAAAGACGGGGATGAGCGCACAGGCCGATGGGTACAAACACCTACCCGAGAAGATATATAGGTATCCAAAACGTTAGAACGGCAGGTTCCAGCGCTTCGATTCGAGGATGATCCAGCCGATGACCGCCGCGACGATGGCGGAGACGTACATACCCGCTCCGACCATCATGCCCACCGCTGCAGTGTACCAGATTGTTGCCGCGGTGGTCAACCCGAGAATTCTCTCCTTTTCCTTGACGCGGAGGATCGTTCCCGCACCGAGGAAACCCACACCTGTCACGATGTTCGAGGCGATGCGCGATGGATCCCTGCCAGGAAGACCGTAAATGGAGACGAGTGTAAACAGCGCGGAACCGACACCAACGAGGAGGATCGTCCGGAGGCCCGCTGGCTTGCCCTTACGCTCACGGTCCAGGCCGAGAATAAACGATAGAACTACGGCGAGAAGGATCCTCCCTGCAATTACAATATCTTCCATGATGACCACCGAGAATACGAAAAAGGGAGAGGGCGGCAGCGTCGGGCCCTTCCCAGGTCCGAGGGGACCCAGTACAAGGCCCATCGCTGGCGGGCTTAACTTCCGGGTTCGGAATGAGACCGGGTGTTTCCCCGCCGCTATGGCCGCCGACCCGTTACATCTATCGTATAAAAAGGGTTAAAAAACTATCAGCGGCGCTGCACAAAATCCTTAATGAGCTCCCGCACCGCCTTGATCGCCTCGACAATCTGCTCCTCCCTACGGACGCCAGCACAGATAAGTTTGCCGTTCTTGAAGAGGAGGACTGTCGCCTTGGGGTTCTTGACACGGATGATCGCACCGGGGAACTGCTCTGGCTCGTACTCGACGTTGTCCAGCGTCGCCGCAAGGGAGTAGAGATCCACTGTCACGTCGAGGGAGGCAGAAGCAACGATGTTCTCTATGCGGAAGGGCACCTTGTCCGGATCTGGGAGGTTCAGATGCGGCTGCGCCTCCTTGAGTATCTCGACGGTGCGGCGTATCGCCTCGCGTATCTGCTTTTCGTCCTTGTTCCCAGTGCAGATAAGTTTGCCGTTCTTGAAAACGAGGAGGGACGACTTCGGCTCGTCGATCTTCAGGATTGCACCGGGGAACTGCTCTGGCTCGTACTCGACGTTGTCCACCGTCAGCGCAAGAGAAAAAAGATCGATATCCACGTCGAGGGAGGCAGAAGCAACGATGTTCTCCACGTTGTATTTTATACCATCTTTCTCGGGCATGAACCTCGAATATATTTAAATACCCGTCAGGTTTAAAAAGGGACGATCACAGCTTCACAAGGGCCGTCGCCGAACCGCCGCCGTGCCAGCTCATTCTCGGCCGTACGCGTATAACCCACACCTTCTCGGTTATGTCGTCCATCAGAACGGCGAGACCACGGGTGTGCGGAAGCGTGGACAGGTGTTTGTCCAGCGATTCGCCGGCATACGTCGGCTTCACAGCAGAGAGTGCCTTGATATCGAGATAACTGGTGACGCGGTGGCCTATGATTATGTCCGCCTGCGTAATCGCGTCGTCGCTCATCCGGTCGATCCTCTGGGTCGCAAGGACCAGAGATAATCCTGGCTGGCGGCCGACGCGTATCCAGTCGGAGAGGACGTCCTTCGCCAGCGATTTCCGATCCTTTGGCATGAAGAGGTGCGCCTCGTCGATGATCATCCAGACAAGGGGCATCTCGGACGTCGGACGGCCCGTCTTCATCTCCTGGATCTCCTCTACCTTTCTATACTTCATGCGCTCCTCGAAGATCCGCTTACCAAGGACCGCAACGACGATCTCGCGTATGGACTGGCCGCCCAGCGCAGTCTTGAACGTAGAGACGTCGACGATGTTCACTGCCCCCGCCTTCGCGTAGTCCACCATTCTCGGGGCGTTCTTGTCGAAGAGTCCCCAGTCCTTGGCGGCGGCGAGGCGCATGGCAACGGAGCGCTTCACGTGGGGCGACGCGTCCATCTCGTTGATGATTCCTATGAGATCGTCCAGATCGTAGTCGCCTATCTTCTCCTCTGCCTCGACAACGGCCCCTGCAAGGAGAGATCCCGCCTCGGAATCGAGATCGAGGTTGAAGAGGCCCAGCCACTCCATCACGCCCATTTCAGACGGTCTGATCGCGAAGTAACCATCCACGGGAAGCCCATGCTCCATGTAGAAGGGCAGGGCGGACTTGGGAACGAGGACATTCACGTCGAAGCCTTTGGGCTCCAATCCCCACTTTTGAAGCAGATCTGCCTGATCCTTGTTCGGCACCTTCATGGTCCAGAAGATACCGACGGTATCGATGACGATGACCGCCGTCCTGCTCTTCACGGAGTAGGGAAGTGACGCTAACTCCTCCACGAGAACACCGAGGGTGTAGGACTTACCGTAGCCGCGCTTTCCGAGGACGAGCATGACGTGAGACGTTGAAAGGTCGAGGAGCACCTTCCGCCCGAGAACAGGGTTGTCACCCTTGCTCAGGACAACACGGCCGAGAAAACCCGTGCCGCGCGTGCCGAACTCGCGCAGCGTTGACGGTTTCCTTCCCACGACAACCATATCGCTGGAGACGAAGTTGAACTCCTCCACGGATAGAATATGATTACGGGTTTAATAATCATGACTGGTGATATGCGACTAACAACGCATAACTGCCGGTCTTCGACCGGCAGTTAGCATCGCGATCCCGCACTGGCTCCGCCAGGCGGACTGCGACATATCGCAGATCCAATGAAATGGGATGAAAAAGAGAAAGGGGGCGAGGGAGGCGCGTTATTTGGGGGCGGAGGTGGATCCCGACGGGCGAACTACGGCGCCAGGGTGAAGTACACTTTTCGGCCCTTTCGCACCTTCTTTAGGACTCCGCGCTTGTAGAGTGCGTTCAGGCGGGCCGACGCAGCGTTGAGACCCCTGTAGCCCAGGGCCTCCTTGACGTCCGCGGCGGTTACAGCGCCACGCTCGTGGATCAGAGCGACGATCCGCTCATCCGGTTCCGACAGGTCAAGATCCTCCGTGGGGGCGGGGGCGGATGGGGAGGAGGATCTCAGCTCGTTCAGCGCGTCGCGGATCTCCCGAAGGAGTGCGTTGGTACGCCTCCTCTCCTCGAGGAGGGCAGCTATGAGCGTGGCGAGCACCACGGGATCGTTGGAGCGTTGGACCAGGAGCTCGAGGTTCATGACGTCGTCGTCCTCGAGCCCGGGCAGCAAGGCTTTTATAGAGGCGAGCATTGTTTGTATGTCAGTGCGCTGGTGATCCTGTTCGCCCGTCACGTATCATGATTGTGTCATGACATATTTAAGTATTGTCATGGAAGAATCGTGATGCAATATTTTTTCGGTTAAAAAATTAGATGTATGTGATTTCGAAGGGCCTGTCCAGAATGACCTCAAGGGCCCGCTTGACGTCGGGGAAGGGGAAGGAGAGGTATCGGATCTCCCTGCGCGGAACGACGATGCGGTAGACCACGCCCTCGGGTTTGAAGAGTTGGTTGATGCCCACGACGCGAACATTCCCGAAGAGGTCCTGCACGGTCTTCTTGAGGTCCACGTCGATCTCGACAATGCGAATGGGCTTGCCCACGGCCTGTCTGAATGCGCGGAGAACCTTTCCGTTCTTCCCTATGAGCCGGCCGATCTCGCCGCGGACCAGTATGAGTATGAAGGAGTTCATGTCGTATGCCTTGACAAACTC
>CAYZOD010000006.1:0-13938 GCA_964480165.1 uncultured archaeon | reverse complement strand
ACGAAAACGGGGAAATAAGAATTGGTGCGCTCGCGCTCATCAAAGAGATGGTAAGACACGAACTGGCGCACCGTGCGCACCTTGAGCGGTCATTTGCACCAACAAGAGGGTTGAGAAAGCAGAAGAGCTATCCGGACGCGTTTAGCGCTGAGTATGGAGCCATATCTGAGATGCTGGCGGAGATGGCAGCGCACGAAACAATGAACATCGTAAAACTCGAGAGAAATACAAAGAAAGCATATGATAACTACGTGAATTCGCCGGAAAAGGATGTGGCCGCAAGGCGTGCTAGGAATCTGATCTTTGAAATGTGGGGCGATCTGAGAAAAGCGGGGTTGGGAGGAAAGGAAGCACACGATGCTGTTCTCCACGCGCTATATAATTCAAAAACACTTGCAGACCTCCAGAGATATCGGGAAGTGATGTCGGAATTCGCAGCGCTTAGAAAAACGGGGGTGGATACTAACCCGTCGGAAGTCCTTGCCATGAGGTGGTTGAGACGGCAGAGAACGTAAAATGGTGGGCAGAGAACGTCCAGGACATCCTTATCCGGCTGGATACAAACGTGGAAACGGGACTAACAGAAGAGGATGCGAAGAAGAGGTTGGAAAAGTACGGAAAAAACGTTATTGAAGAAGGCAAGAAAACAAGCCCGTTAAAGATCTTTCTTAACCAGTTCAGGGATCCCCTCGTATACATACTCCTGGCCGCCGCCGGCATAAGCGCAGTCGTCGGAGAGGTAACGGACTTTGCCCTAATCACAGTAATCCTGCTTCTTAACGGTGTATTCGGCTTCATTCAGGAGTATAAGGCGGAGAAAGCGATAGAAGCGCTCAAGAAGATGGCAACACCCCGAGCAAAGGTGGTCAGGAACGGCAGAACAGTAGAAATCCCCGCAACAGAACTCGTCCCGGGAGATGTCGTCATACTGGAGGAAGGGGACGCAGTGCCCGCAGATATACGGCTCGTGGAGGTACGGGGACTGACCATCGACGAATCCCTACTTACGGGTGAGTCGGCACCTGTTGTTAAGACGTGTGAAGCCCTGCCGGAGGAAACGGCGCTCGCAGACAGGGGGAACATGGCATACATGGGTACCCTCGTCGTGAAGGGGCATGGAAAGGGGATCGTCGTCGCAACGGGCATGCAAACAGAGATGGGGAAGATCGCACGCGAAATATCGGAGTCGGAGGACAAAAAAACACACCTAGAAGAGGAATTGGAAAAACTCGGGCAGTTCCTGACAAAGACCGTGCTTGGAATCGTGGTAGTAACTGCTGCGGTGCTTCTGATACATAACCCAACGATGGAGGGGCTTCTAAACGCCATACTCACATCCGTATCCCTCGCAGTGGCTGCCGTCCCAGAAGGGCTGCCAGCGGTGGTCACAATAACGCTCGCCCTTGGAGTGCGGCAGATGGCAAAGAGGCAGGCCCTCGTAAGGAAGCTAAAGGCAGTTGAGACGCTCGGCAGTGTGGACGTTATATGCACGGACAAGACGGGGACGCTCACATACAACCGAATGAAGGTTGTGGAGTACATTGGAGATAAAGAAAAAATGGCGGAGATCGGATACTTCTGCCACTCGCTGGACGAAAACGGCAAGGGAGATCCCACGGAGATGGCGATATACGAATGGGCGAGGAAGTTCGGGGAATTTTCCGGCAAAAAGGTTGACGAGATTCCCTTCGATTCGCAGCGGAAGAGAATGACCGTTATCGTCGAAAGGAACGGAAAGAAGTATGCGTATATGAAGGGTGCTCCAGAAATCGTCCTCTCACTATGTTCTCTGAGTGTGGGCGAGCGTAAAAAACTTGCAAAGCAGGCAGAGGACCTCGCATCCAGGGGCCTGCGCGTTCTTGCAATGGCGTGGAAGGAATACGATGGGGGGGATGCCGAGGAGAGCATGACCTTCGCAGGGTTTGTAGGGCTCCTCGACCCCCCAAGGGAGGACGCGGTCGAGGCGATGAAAACAGCCATGTCCGCGGGCATCCGTGTGATTATGATAACGGGGGATCACGCAAAGACGGCAGAAGCAGTGGCACGCATAATGGGGCTCGAAGGGAGAACGGTAACAGGGGAAGAACTCGACAGAATGAGCGACGAGGAACTTCTGGATATAATAGAGGACGTTGCCGTCTTCGCGCGCGTCTCCCCCCACCACAAGCCGCGGATCGTCGAAGCCCTCCAGAAGAAGGGGCACATCGTTGCGATGACCGGTGACGGGGTAAACGACGCCGTAGCGCTGAAGAGGGCGGATATTGGGGTGGCCATGGGCTCCGGAACGGAGGTAGCAAAAGAGGCAGCAGACATGATCCTCCTGAACGACTCCTTCGCCACGATCATCGCCGCGGTGGAGGAGGGGCGCAGAATATTCAACAACATCAAGGCGTTCGTCATATACCTCCTGTCCGCGAACATGGGTGAAGTTGTGGCGGTATTCTTCGGCTCGCTCATGGGCTACATAGTGCTCAGACCGGCGCATCTCCTCTGGATGAACCTTCTCACGGACGGACCGCCGGCACTCGCAATATCCGCCGATCCCGCGCCTGAAGACATCATGAAGCGTCCTCCGAGAAAGAGAGGGGCGGGTATCCTGAGCAGAAGGGACAAAATGGTGAGAATACTTGGATTCGGAACGATACTGGGCATCGGTATCCTCGGAATCTTCCTTATAAACAGCCACGACATCGCTCTTGCACAGGCGGCGGCGCTAACGGGGTTCGTCATGCTCGAGACGGTGCGTCTAGATGTCATACGAGAGGTGCCGATATGGAAAAATAAATACCTTCTGGCAACGGTTGCGGGCATCATACTCCTGCAGATCGCCGTGCTCTACACTCCACTCGCCGGGATACTCGGCATAAAGGCAATTACGCTCTCCGACTGGGCCGAAATCATCGGTTTCGCGTTGGGAATATACATACTAGCAAAGGTTTTCAAGGTGTAAAGCCCAATTCATAGTATGAAGGGATTTCACCCGTGGCTCCTGGGCATGATCATCGTCTTCATAGGTGCCGTTCTTTTCATGTCCTTCGCCCTCTACGGCATCATGGCCAAGAGCGCGGCACCGACGGCCATCGACTCGTGCAGAACGCTGTGCAAATTCGCGAAGAGTGAGGGGCTGTCGCTGTCCAACGGCCCCTGCCTCTCCGACGCGTATGCAGACAGGTGGGACGTTCCTGACTGGGTGTGCGACGTGGCCCACGTCCCCAGGCAGCCGGTGGACAACCTTCCAGAGAACCAGTGCACCCCATTTAGAGAAGGGAAGGCACACCACTTCGTAGAGGTAGACGAGAACTGCCAGGTGATCCGCGTCGTCTAACCGTAGCAGTTGCCGTATATGTCCTCGGCGTAGGGGGAATCGACGCGTATGCAATTCTTGTCCGGATCCACTGCGGCGGAAATGGTCATAACGTAGACGTCGCTGGGATCGAGAACGCCATCTCCGTCCGAATCCCTGAGGAAATGGCCGGAAGACGGCGTGTACGGAACGTCATCAACGAAAACGGTGAATGAGTTCACGTCGACGGAACCGAGGATACCCTTCACCGCAACATTCGTCTCTGACGCGTCCCCGTAAACACTGAGTATCTCAAAGGCGGTTCCTGCCCGCCTCGTGGCAATTGACGATGACGAGGACGCCTTGGACAGGGCGAGCTGGAACTGAGTGTTAAGGGCGTATACGGTGATCGATGCGATGATGACTGCGGCGATGAAGAGAATCAGGGCCTCCTGGCTGTTCACGGAACCACCACCTCGCCCTCCACAGACGTCCCATACTGCGCTACGGCCTTCACCGTATGTGCGCCGCTGGATCCAGAGTAGGGGAAGTTTATCTCAAGGACCTCATCGGGAATGAGCGTGTAGTCCCCGCTCTCATCCGTACATACAACGGAGCCGCTGTTGCAGCCCCCCACAAGAACAGAATCAACGAAGACGTCGAATTTGTTGACATCTAGGTTCGTCTTGCCCACGTTCTTCACGTAGAACCACATGTAGTTGCCGTCGGCGCCCCCGTCAACGAACTCGAGTATCGTCAGCGTCTTGAGCGTCTCAACGTCCGTCTTCTGTTGCATGGCGTTCTGCAACTGCTTAAGCATTATGCCCATCGCTGAAACGGCCAGCGAGACGGCCAAGATAGCCCCTATGAAAAGGATAAGAGTGCTCATAACGTTGGTGAATCCGCGGCTCATCGTAATCATTTACACCACCCATATTTATATCAGGATGTAAACGTCATGGAGTACGCTTCCTCTGGTCGGACATCCACTGTTGGCTCCGGCTCCGCGCGCCTGCGAACAAGCAGGTGTCCTGGATAATATGGCGAGACAAAGTAACGCTCAGTATATATATCCGCGATCTCAGTAGCGCTCAAGGTTCTCGAGAAGATCATGACCTCGTCTAGATACCCAATATATGACTGTTCAGATTCGAAGCCGCCGCCGACCGCATCCTGATCCTGCCCCAGGACGAGAGAACCGCCATCGGTAATCACGTTACCCTCCGAAAGCGGTCCCCCAGAGTATACTTGAACGCCGTTGTCATAAACGAGAAGGGAGCCATCCGAGCTTGTCCATGTAACGGCAACCCCGTGCCACACCCCATCGTTAAATGCCAGCCCAGGAACCTTGTAGTTTCCAGCAACGTAAATGCGTAGATTCCTATAGTTCATAACTGCAAAGTCATCTGGATCGGCAGAAGAGGCATATGAAATCGGAACGCCCGTGTTCACCGTGTCATTCGTCTCCATAAAGAAGTATGCGGTAATCTCCGAGGACGGAAAGTTGTTGAAGGGATTGCGTATTAGGTAGCTATCAGTACCGCCGTCAAGATATGCAGCGCTCCCCCTCCAGCCACTCGCCCAAGAAACACCGTAAACGTTGAGATCCTTTCCATTCCCGCTCGCATCAGCTCCGTTCCCATCAAGAGGCCAGTAGGCGATGAGGCCGTTTATATCGTGGATGAAAACGTCTGAGGGGGAATACGTAGGAACAGACGTGCAGCCATAGTAAAGATACACGTAGCTCAACTCAGATGCCGGGAGGTCAACGGTAGTCCATATGCGCGAGTTTCCAGAGACGTCCCAGTACTCCACCCAAAAAGGCAAGGGTGTCAGACCATCGGATCCAGTGACAAGAACTTCCGAAGCACTGGACTTGGAATAATCAAAACCCGGGCCCAGATCAATTGCTACCTGGAAATCCGAGAGGGTGGAAGACGTGTTATTTCGAACAAAGATCAGTCGGCGGTATTTGCAGCCAGAATACCAGTTGTTCAGATCGGTGCTCCCCACGCGACCGGCGTGCTCCCCCGCAGATACACTCACGCGATAAGGATTATAGGGAATTTGGGCCGTAACGGCAAGGGTCTCCTTCGGAACCCAGGCACCATCCGGTGTGCCCTCATCACAGTTTAACTCCCCACACCTGCCAAGCGCCATACCATCTGCAAATATGCGGACGGTACTGACATCTATGATAGACGAGCCATCGTTAACCATGGTGATTGTTATGAGGTTGGCCTCAGCGTTCCACTCAACGGACTTAACGGACACGTGGGTTGAATCCGACGCCGCCTGGACAGACCTGATAAAATCCCTCGCGGAGGATACGCGGGCCTGGGAAAAGGCCGCCGAAGAGATGACGTAACCGCCGACACTGACAAGAATAACGAACATGATAAGCCCAATGACGAGCCCGGCGTATCCCCTCACGAAGAAAGATGCACCTCCGTGCATAAAAAGGTGAAAGGCCTTCTGTTACCATGGGCTGGAGGGAACTTTCGGAGAACGTGCTCCTGCTGAGCGGCTCGCCGAACACGCTACTAATTATACATAACGGTATCGCATTTGCCATCGACCCCGGCAACGGCGAGGGACGTGCAAGGGGAATACACAGGAAGATCGACTCGTACGACGTGGCGGCACGCTTCGCACTGCTCACACACGGACATATAGATCACTTCGCCGAGTGCAGGGGGTTTGACCGCGTCTTCATCCATAGATACGACCTTGGGCTCCTAGAAAACGATATTATACGCAACGTTCTCGAGTTCAACACCCTTAGCACGGAAGGGTTCAAGTTCATCTCGGGTGAGTCGATAAGGGCTACAGACGTCCTCTGGTGGGGGGACGACGTCGTTGGGATCCATGCAGTGGATACCCACGGACATACGCCCGGACACACAGCGTATGTATTCAAAGAGTTTGCATACGTAGGAGACGCGCTCTTTGGCGAAAAACTCATAGATAAGGTACGCATCCTATTCCATACAGACGTCTTCGAGGCAGTGAAAGCATTAGAAACCGTGAAGAAACTTGCAGAAGAAGGGAAGACGATCATCCCGGGCCACGGGCCCGTCGTCTCTGGTGAAGAGGCGATGGAACTCGTGGAGAAGAACAAAGAAGCCATAGACAGGATGGTGAAAGATCTTTGGACGATCCTCGACGAACCTGGGACGCTAGAGGAAATAACGATACGACTCATGGATTATTACGGCCTTAGAACCGATCCAGAGTTCGTTCTCCTTGATATGACGCCGATCAGATCGATACTCTCGCACTGGAGAGAGGAGGGAATGGTAAAAATAAAGGTGGAGAAGAGAGGGATCTTATGGGAGCGAAGAAATAGAAACAACGTATAAATATCAGGACTCATATGAGGACGTGGAAGAGCGGAAACTATCGAGAGAGCGCATAGCAAACATCGTGTCTGATTTCCTCGACGGTAAACGCGGGAACATAGAACATATAGAAATAGATGGGGGCATAGGTGGTCTAAGAAAATTATACATAATCCCCATAGGCACTCACCACGGTCGAGGAGAAATAATCCCAAACGTGATAAGAGCACAACTAGTAACACCCGATGGAAAACGCTCCTTTGGCACAGTTGCAATAAAGCACTACAGAACGGCAGTAAAGGACGAAGATGCCGTAACGCTGTTACCACCGACTGTTGCTCAGGGGAAAATCCTGGAAGGGCCAGAAAAGCGCGAGGTCTTCGGCAAGAAGCTTGCCGTGCAGAAATGGATGCCTGATGCGAGCGCGGAAGAATACCTCATGGAAGTTGCAAAGATTCTACACATGTGGGAGCACCTGATACGGAAAAAACCGGAAATTGCCGAGAAAGTAACAATCTCTGACGTAGCACCACAGAACATAAAGAAATGGGCTGTAGACCTTGACGTGTATGACAAAAGTAACGCAAAATATTGGGATAGCGTTGCATTAAGCGAGTTCCTCGACGAATACGGTGAAGACGCCAAAAAAGCCCTTGAAAAACTGGCAAAGGTTGCAAAACTGGATGAAGATGAGATAAAAACAATCGTGTCTGCAGCGGAACGGAAAAAGGTGGATAGGAAATTTATGGAGATTATGGGCAAGATGTGACGGGAACTTCCAAAGCACAGGGAGTTCTGGGAGCACCACGTGAAAAAAGATATGGAAATCCTAGAAGAAGTAAGAAGAATGGCAAAAATACCGGAGGAACGGGTAGAGTTGCTAAAAAGAACGGCAAAATGGCTCGCAGAAAACGGCCACAAGAACTACCCGGAGAGCCTCCTCCAGCTTGCAGAACTGGAGAGAAACATCGTTGCGGAGTGGGTCTCCGCATACAAGAGAGCAATAAAGGGGTGGGAAGATGCTCATAAAGAATGAGATTACACAGATCGTGGCAATTCCCCGTGAGATCTGGCCAAACTACGGCGACTTCGACGACGAAATACGGTGGTACATATATAGGGGATTCGATATGAACGTGGCCGTTGAGGACGGGCAAGTGATCGGCTTCGTAATGCATAGGTGCTTCAAGGATGGTGGAAATATAGGCTGGTTCGCTGTGAAAGAGAATTATAGGGGAAGGGGGATAGGAACAGCACTACTAAAAGCAGCAGAAGAGGCGATGCTGGCAGAGGGGGCAAAATTCTTCTTCGTGGACAGCGACCCCAAGTCAAACTGGCAGTTCTACGTAAGAAGGGGGTATGAGAAAATAGCAGATATCTACCTGCCGGACGAGGGGAACACGCAACTCTTCGTCAAATGGGTGGGCAAGAGGAACGTCGAGAAACTGGCAAGAGTCATGCGTCCGTGGCTTACAACGGTCTACGAAAGCATAGACGACGAAATAATAAGGAAGGTGGAGGAAGCCATCAGAGCAGCCCCTTCACCGCGTCGCCTATGAACTCGCGGAACTTCAGGGCCAAGGATGGCCGCTCCTTCAAGGCACGTAGGCCTATCGCTTTTATTCTGTCAACGTCGCCGTGAGAGAACGCAAGGATATCGTCGTCGCTCAGTATCTCTGCAAAGTAGTTGAAGTCCCCGTCGTCCAAACGCTCGAAGGCGTAGCGCATCTTCAATGCGTTCTCTAAGCTCTTTCCACGGATCTTCCACCATTTTTTATTATACTCGTCCAGGGCCGCGTCGCTGAAATCATTCTTCTCGTGCGCCTTAACAGCGACCTCCGCGGCGATCTCCGCCGCCTCCATGGCAAGGGCCATTCCACCGCCGTGGAGCGGATGCACTTGGTGGGCCGCGTCGCCAATGACGATGAGACCGTCCATGGTCATCTTCTTCAGGAATCCACCTACGGGAATGCCACCACCGCGGACCTCGATAATGGACGCGTCGGAGAAGCCATACTCGTCGTCATGCTCCCGCATCCATCTATCTAAGTAGAACTTCGCGGTCTTCTCGTCCCGTGCGTCTATGCCTATGCCCACGTTCGCCGTATCCTTGTCCTTCGGGAAGATCCATATGTAGCCGCGGGGCGCCACCTCCGTCCCGAAGAAGAGGTGAATAGCGTCGGCATCCTGGTTGATGCCCGCCATGACGTATTCAAAGCCGGAGTCCACATGATACGCTGGCTGAAATGTATTCAGCCCTGCAAGTCGGGCGATTGTAGATTCAAAACCGTCGGCAGCGACTACGATGGGTGCGTAGAACTCGCGCTCTTCGCCCAAGAAGCGGGCACGAACACCGACAACCTTGTTTCCCTCCTTGATGACGTCGTAAACGTCGTGGCGCGCAAGGACCCTCGCACCTTTTCTCGTGGCGGCCTTGGCCATCTCCTTTTCCATCATGGTTCTCTCTACAACGTAACCCTCGCCGGGAACGTAAACGCTCTTGTCGTTGGGTGCGTAGAGGTATGCGCCGGAAACCTTCCACCCCTTCCACTTCTCAGAGTCTGGAAGGCCATTCTCAACAAGCATCCTCACAGTGTCCAGGCCAAGGCCCTCGGCGCATCGAACGGGGGAACCGATCTCCTGCTTCTTGTCGAGAACAACGACCTTCAGCCCCCTTTCGGCAGCCTTCATGGCAAAGAACAGGCCGCCAGGGCCACCACCGACGACGACAACGTCCCAGTCACTCCTCATGAGAACCACCGTTAAGTATTATCTTCTTCAACTGGAGCGCGGCAACGGGACATCCTTTAACGCAGATCCCGCAGCCCGTGCATTTCTCGACATCGATCTCGATGCCCTTCTCAGTCAATCGCATGGCGTTCACGGGGCAGACACCGACACAGAGGCCACACTGCAGACACCTAGAGGAATCCCAGACCGCAACCCACTTCTCGCCCATGTTACCGAGGTGAAGGAAAATCTTGATAAAGCAGGGAGACGTTGTTCTTTCGTGGAAGAGATTCCGGAGAAGGAAAAAAAGCGGCTGAAAGACCTTGCAAGATATGCGCGTGACCACGACGAGCAGCGGTACTGGGAGATATACTGGGCGCGCAATAACATATTCCCCGCAGCGATTCGATCCATACTCCGGGGGGAAGATTACAAGAAGTGGAGGGAACGTACGCGGGAGAGTGACGCGCACTACTTTGATCCACAGTTTACCATGGAGATGGAGCCCTCGGAGATAGAGGACAGACACGACTGGCCCATGGGGCCGGAGTCCTGGGTCGAAGGAGTTGCAAGAAATGCGGAGAGAGATAACATAGAGATCGGCGCCTTTCCGTTCCCTGAGCACATAGAAGATGGTTTCCGACTGAAGAAGGAGAAGGAAATAAAGCAGGCAGCCGACTTCATTGCAAAAAAGTACTTTGGCAGGCGATTCTACGGGGAAAGGTACTCGGACGAGATTGAGAGAATTCTGCGAAAAACGATGTATGGGAATGATCTCTACCTCGCGGAAACATACATGATCGCAAGGGAAATGCGCAAGACAATACGGGAAATTCGAGAAACGGATGATGACCGCAAAAAACTGGAAGGCATACGACGGATCGGCGAACTGGCGTGGGCACTGGCCATGCTGAAAAGGAGTTGGGCAAAGGATAGAGAAAACGTAGATCCTCTCGAAACCCGTGGTCCGAGTTGGAGAAAAACCCGACGGTACCACATTCTAGCAAGAATGGGGCCAAAGGCGCTAATGGACGGGACAGACATCTTAACACAGCTCACAAAACAACTGGTACGGAAAGATAGACAGGTATACAAAAAGCGGGAGATCCTCAACGCCATAATAGCATCGAAACTCGAGAGCGTGGCACGGGCCGTAAGTGGAGCAAGCTTCAACAAAACGCTGGACGAAAAAGAACCAGAAAACTACCCTGTATGGGGTGTGAACGTGATAGACAATCGCACGGCGACTGAGGTTTTGGAGAGACACCTTGAGGACGAACTCAAGAGGGTCATGGAAGAGAAAGGCGAGTTAAATGATAGAGATCTCCAAAAGGCGCTACGCAAAGCGATGATCAGGGCAATGGGCGATAAAATGATGAAATCCGTCAAAACACCCGATCTATTCCTGAACATGGTGAAGGGGGCCGTTATGCAGTTCTACATGGACTACTACAAAAAACATGGTAGATTCCCGGTAATACAGTCGATGAATGATGCTGAAGAAGTATTACAGGAGATAGAACAGCGAATTGAAAAAGAGTTACGCAGTGAACCGCATTACTACCTGAAGGGGTATGTTTTGGGCAAACTGCGGCGGGCAAAGCAAGGTTTAAAATGAAGTATATGGGAAATACTATCGTGAGCGGTGTTTGCCTTTTGCTCGCATGACGTTTTCTCCCCCGATTTTACCAGTGTTAAGTTTTGGAGGTGTGTGAATTGTCCAAGGAAGTAATGCAAGGTATAGAGAAGAAATGGCAGAAGAAATGGGAAGAAGCTAAGGTGTTCGAGGCGGATCCGGACCCGAAAAGACCGAAGATATTTGTAACGTTCCCATATCCATACGTTAATGGTGATGGGCACCTGGGGCACCTCTACTCTCAACTACACGCGGAGTTCTACGCGAGATACAAGCGAATGAAGGGCTTCAACGTCCTCTTCCCACAGGGATTCCACGCGACGGGCCAGCCCATCGTTGCGGCGGCGAGACGTATTCGCGAGGGCGATCCGAAATACATAAACATCCTGAAGAAGTATGGATTCACGGACGATGAGATTCCCGAGTTTGGAGATCCAAAGAAGTGGATAGACACGTTCGTAGCACGGTGGAAGAACGTACTCCATGGTATGGGCTTTTCCATCGACTGGAGGCGTTCGTTCCATACGACCGAACTCAACCCACCCTACGATAAGTTCGTCCGCTGGCAGTATAACAAACTTCGCGAGAAGGGCCTCGTCGTACGTGGAACGCACCCCGTCGTCTGGTGTCCTGTGGAGATGATCCCCATCGGTGATCACGACCGACAGGACGAGTTCGCGGGCATAGGGCCAGAGGAAGTCGTTGTCATCAAGTTCAGAATGGGCGACGGAACGGTAATACCAACAGGAACCTACCGTCCCGAAACGGTCTACGGTGTTACGAACATATGGATAAACCCCGACGTCGAATACGTAATCGCAGAGGTTGATGGGGAGAAATGGATCATCTCTGAGTGGGGTGCCGAGCATCTGAAGGAGCAACTGCATGAAGTGAAGGAGATTGGGCGGATAAAGGGAAGTGATCTCGTTGGCAAGACCGTGAAGAACCCCGTGACAGGCAAGGAAGTACCAATCCTGCCAGCGAACTTCGTGGACCCAGACGTCGCAACGGGTATCGTCATGAGCGTGCCCGCCCACGCACCCTACGACTGGATCGCCCTGGAGGACCTGAAGAAGGATGGGGAAACGCTGAGGAAGTATGGCATCGAGAAGATCGTGAAAGAGATTGAACCCCTCAGCCTGATTGAAGTCGAGGGCTACTCCGAGTTTCCGGCAAAGGATGCGGTGGAGAAGTATGGCATAAAGAGCCAGAAAGATGTGGACGCCCTGGAGAAGGCGACGGACGAGATATATAAGAAGGAATTCTACATGGGGAGACTAAAAAAGATCTTCGGCGAGTACGCAGGAAGGACCGTGCAGGACGTGAAGGATGAACTCATAGAGAAGTTCAAGCGCGAGGGCACTGCGACGACTATGTGGATAACCCCAGTTCCGATCATCGACCGTGCAGGCCATAAGTGCCTTGTGAAGATCGTGGAGAATCAGTGGTTCCTCAAGTATTCGGACGAGAAGTGGAAGGAACTCGCAAGGGAGACTCTGAAGACGACAAGGTTCGATCCCGAGCCCGACGCGAGAAAGGCGGTGGAACACACCATAGACTGGCTCCACGACTGGGCATGCACGCGAGACGTTAGAAGTTCACTGGGAACGAAACTGCCGTGGGACGATTCACAGTATATCGAGTCGCTCTCCGACTCCACAATCTACATGGCATACTACACCATAGCACACTACCTGCAGAACGCGGAGAAGTATAGGATAAATGTGGATGCCCTGGACGATGAGTTTTTCGACTACGTCTTCTACGGAAAGGGCGATCCAAAGAAGATGGCGGAGAAGATAGGCACAAGCGAGGACGTCGTCAAGAAGATGCGCGCAGAGTTCGAGTACTGGTATCCTGTGGATCTGAGGAGCACGGGGAAGGACCTGCTGCAGAACCACGTGACGTTCTCCATATTCCATCACGCAGCACTCTTCCCGGGCAAGCACATACGCAGGTGGACGGCAAACGGCTGGGTGCTGCTCAACGGACAGAAAATGAGCAAGAGTAGGGGGAACTTCATAACGATCATCATGGCTCAGGAGCGCTGGGGAGCGGATGCCACACGCTTCGCCGAGGCGTATGCCGGGAATCTGACACTGGAGGACGCAAATTTCGAGACGGAGATCGCTGAACAGATGACGGAGGAGCTGCCGAAGTGGATGGAGTTCATACGGAACTGGTATGGCAAGGGCGTCAATGAGTACAGGGATATCGACCGCTGGTTCGAGAGCAGGGTGAACAGGATTATCAAGGAAGTAGACAAAGAGTATGAGAACCTGAACACGAGGAACATAGTGAACCTCGCCTGGTATGAGTTCTGGAGGACAGTTAGATACTACCTGCGAAGAACCATGAACGCACCCAACAAGGAGGTCTTCTCCAGAGCACTCGAGGACTGGGTAAAGATCATGGCACCAATAACACCCCATATAGCAGAGGAGGTATGGCATGAGGTCTTCGGCAAGGACGGTTTCGTCTCCATTGCACCATTCCCAGAGGCAGAAGGGGACAAGATAGACGAGAGAATGGAGAAGATGGAAGAGTTCGTTCAGAGAACCGTCGAGGACATAAGAGAGGTGCTGAAACTGGCGAAGGTAGAGAAGCCAAAGCGCGTGGTTGTGATCCTGGCGGACGAGTGGAAGTACAGCGCGTTCAGGAAGATCAGGGAGAAAATAGGTGCCGGTGAGAGGAACGTGGGTGCCCTTATGAACGAGATACCGGCAGAACACAGGAAGGAGACAGCGAAGATCATAACGGCTGCCGTGAAGAACCCCAAGAGGATCCCAGAGATCATAGGGTCGAAGGACGACGAGTTTAAAGCACTAGAAGAGGCAAAGGCGTTCATAGAGAAGGAGGTCGGCCTACCTGTAGTGATAATGAAAGAGTACGCCCACCCCAAGGCAAAGAACGCGTTGCCGTTCAAGCCAGCAATCGTGGTGGAGTGA
>CAYZOD010000005.1:0-15522 GCA_964480165.1 uncultured archaeon | reverse complement strand
CGATCTCCGTAGGGGCCGACACCGCGGAGGGGGTCGCCCTCTCTCTCCGCTCTATCGCCACGGGGGATGCCGTAGACGGCAGTGGAGGATATGAAGATAACGCGTTCCACGCCATTCTTCAGTGCAACGTCCAGAACCGTTTTTGTTCCATTCACGTTGACGTCCCATATCTCCTCCTTTGGCCAGAGGGGGAGGGCAGCGGCCGCGTGGACGACAACATCGACGTCCTTCATCGCCTTTTCAACGGTTTTTCGGTCTCTGACATCCCCTTGGATATATTCAGTACCGGGAGGATACTCAGAGGGATCGATGGGTGCTATATCTAGGAGACGAACGTCGTACCCTTTCTCTGAAAACCCTCGCGCCGTGTGAAGGCCCAAAAAACCGGCACCACCGGTGATGAGGACACGCATGCTAGGAAATGAGGGGAAGGGTTAAAAGAGGATGAAGGCGATGGCGGTGATGATTACCTGCATGGTAAGTATAGAGAGGACAAGTCTCCGCTCCGTCATGCCGGGAATGCGAAGGAAGACGTGGGTTACAGAGTATATTCGGTCGTATCTCGGGTGAAGGACATCGTTCTCGTCTGGCACGCCGAAGTTCTCGGCGCGGAATCTCGAGCGGGCCTTGAGGAAAAGTTCGAGGAAGTATGGGGGAAAGAGGGCCACCGCGAAGAGTTCAAGGTTTCCGAGGATGGCGAGGGCTGCAATGTAAGCACCCATTGCATACGTAAAGGTATCGCCGGGGAATACCTTCGCGGGGTACCAGTTGTAGTAGAGGAACGCCAGAACCGCCGCAACAGCGATGAACGCCATGTACGCGACCCAGAGGTTGCCGAGGAGGTATGCTTTCAGGCCGATCGCAGAGAGAATCATCGTCACAAGACCCGCCTCGAGGCCGTTGTAGCCGGCGAGCATGTTTATGGCGTTGGACGCACCGACAACACCGATTGGAACGATCACCAGCGCGTAGAACCAGGGGGGGACGCCAAAGACCTCAAAGGAGTTGTATTCGGGGTGGAGGAGCGCGAGGGTCATGAACGGAAGCGCCAGGAAGAGTGTGAGAAGGGGTTTAAACCACTGGGGAAGGCCCCTTTTCCAACCAAGGATGTCGTCGACAAAGCCAATGAAACCAGCGAGTACAAGGGCCGAAATCGTAGCGTAAATTTCAGGAAGGTGCGTTCCTGTCCCCCAGAACGCTTTGAGGAAGAGGTATGTGAATAATCCGAGGGCGGTGCCAAGAACGACGGCAAAACCACCCGCTTCAGCCACTTCGGGGTGCTCGTGCTTGTTTATGTCCTTACCCACCAGTCCAAAGGAGCGGGCTGCGGGTATCCAGAGACGGAGTATCAGAAACGTCGTGAAGAAGGATATCGCGAGGGCTGTGAGGGATTCGAGCACGCTATGATTTGAGCGGTTCCCGTTAAAATCCTGCTGTTGTCACCACAAAGTAATAAATCATCGCGACGAAATTATTGCATGCGAAGGGTTCTGTTCGGGCTACTGCTGGCAATGTTTATACATAACGCCCTCGCCACCACGATCGTCGTCGGTAACTGCGTAGAGGGCGACTACGAGTTCAACGACCTCCTCGATGCACTGGAAGAAGCAGAAGACCACAGCGACGTGAATCTATTCATCTGCGGCGTGCAAGAACTGGAACGGGGGAAAACGATTCACGTGAACGATCTAATAATCAACGGTGGCACCATCGTCTCCAACGGGGACCGCCTGCGCATATACGGTGACGATATCGTCCTGAAGGACCTGAACGTGATCGATACGAAAATCAAGGTAATAGCTAGGGGGGACATAGACGTTGAGAATGTGAACATCTCCCTGCCGGAGGGCTGGAAGTACTGCATAGACGTGAACGCGGAGGGGGACGTTACCCTAATCGACACGAACGTATCTGGCTGTGACTACGGGGTGTATGTTGAATGGGCGGACGAGCTGAACATCTGGTCTGTATACACGGGCGGGAAGACGACGGCCGTGCATTTCGAACCGGAAAATGTGAACGACGTGTACATGAACCCCGTGAGAGTTGTTGTGGAGAAGATCGTCGAGAAGAACGTTGAGAGGAACGTCCCCGTGCAGGAGATTGTATACAGGGTGCCGCCCGAGATCCAGAAGGATCTGGACTCCTGCAGAGAACTGGTCGGAATCCTCCAGAAGAAAAAGAACGATCTGGAGAACAGGGTGGCTGAGCTAACTGTCAAACTGGCGGATGCAGAGAAGGCAAGAACGTACCCGGACATGTGGGTGGTTGTGGGGGTAGCGCTCCTGGGTATCGCAGTGGGCTACCTGCTGGGTCGCATGTAGTCGAAGAGCGTCACCTGCTTCCCTGTGTCCTCTTTCACCAGCTGCCCCTCTCTCTTCTTCACGCGGACGTGCTCCCGTATGATCCTCCTCCTGATCTTCTCCGCCTCTGAAAGGATGCTCTCCACCTCGGCGGAGGCAGGGGATTTGTTCAGTATGAGAGAGAGATCGTTTGCGTCCAGTTTGGCCGCGGCAGTGAGGTGTGCTGCCCACTCCCTGTTCTGGAAGAGAATCGGAAGAATCGGAAGGTAGTCCTGGACGAAGACGCGGCGGGAAACGTGAAGAATGGGGCATAGTTTCTCGGCGAGGCGCTTGATGGCGGCGCGCCGGTTCTTGTAGCGCGACTGCTCCTTTATCCACTGGGGGAAGGAGTAGGGCGTGAACTTTCGATACACGTGCTTCTTGGCTACAATCGTTCCGTTGACGAGAAGTTCAGATGAGTATGCGAGGAATCCCCAGTACTGGCGGCGTATGATCCTCCCGTCAAAGACGTCTGCCCTCGATGCCCAGTGGAACGCCTCCGCGATCTCCTCCGGATCTCCATACTCGCGTGGGATGTTCTCGACGATCCAGGACTTGAACGTGTCTGGATCCATGTCGAGAGTTGCGGTAAGCGTGAAGGGCCTGACCACGTGCTCGGACTTGAAGATCTTGCGGAGAACTTCGAAGATGTTCGTCTCTCTATCTCTGTAACCGACGATTTTCACCGCTTCAGCATCCACAACGCCCTTTTTCTCCGCAACGGCCTGGATATCCAAAAGTGCAGAACGGACGTCGCCGCTCTCTCTCCTGGCCAGTTCAAGGAGCGCCTTCGGATCGTAGCGTATGCCCTCCCGCTCGAGGATCTTTGCCAGATACTGGGCAAGTGTCCGGTAGTTCACGCGTTTATACTTCACCACCTTGCAGAGCCCCTTTATTTGGGCAGTAGACGGGGCGTATTCGTCGTTTGCAGTCAGTACTATTGGGTTCGTGGCGGATCGTATTATCTTCAGAATCGCAGAGACGCCCCCACGGTCCTCACGACCTTGGATACCGTCCACCTCGTCGATGAGAATGAGTTTCCGCTTACCGAAGAAGGACGATGCTGTAGAAGCACTGCCGAGGATGCGGAGAACTCTCTGGGCGGAACGCTCGTCGGACGCGTTCATCTCTATGATCTCCCAGTTGAACTCGTTTGCAAGGGCATATGCAGTGGCCGTCTTCCCCACACCGGGTGGACCGACGAGGAGCAGTGGCTTCTGTGGCTTCCCTGCCTCCCAGAGCAGCGCCCACTTCTTTACCTCTTCGATCGCCTGGTCGTTACCCACGATCTCGTCCAGTCGCTTCGGCGCATACTTCTCCGTCCAGAGCATCGAAAGTAAATGTTGTCCCTACGGAATAAAAACCACTCGTGGATAGGGTTAAATATTAGGAATGTGTGTTCTAATCATGCGGCGCGCCCAGACATCTGTCGAATATTTGCTCCTAACCGCTGGCGTTATCCTCGTAGGTGTCATCGCGTCACAGGCAGTAGTATCCTCCGGCACGGTCACCCACGAGGCGATCAAGGAGGAATTGAACAACATCGTGCCCGCGGACGCCGTCCCCCCGTCCACTGATATTCTCTGCGATGGGGGCGCATGTTACTCAAAGTACAACCGTGACATAAACATCAGCTTCCTCTGCACAGACAATCTGGGTGGCTCTGGGTGCGCCGAAACAAAATATATCATTACGCAAAACGGCACCGCATACGCGATCGGAGAGTGCAACCAGATGGCAAGCAAGTGCAAGAACGTTGTGACGCTAAAGGCACCGACAAGTGGATCTTACACATACAGGATCACATTTCACTCGACAGACCTCAACAACAACATAGAGAGCGACAAAACTGTCAAGATAGAGATAGGAGAAGGCGGAGGTCTCACCAGTAGCTGCGCATTCGCATGGAGCCGGCGTTGGCCAAGACCAGGTGATTCCTTATCGGTCACCACATATCTAACAGCAGGCGAGCACCTGTACAACACCATCTTGAATCTCGGTGCCCCAGTAAACGTATCCTTTGACTGCGGGACGCTGGCACATACTGCATATATGGAAAAGAACTGTACGATATCGGGGATCATACTTCCCACAACACCAAACGCGTATGAGGTAGATGTGCGTGCTAGCGGAACAGATGACTTTGGGAACAGCGGAACGTGCGGAAGCGATAAGATAATAGTGGACGGGGTTGCTCCAAACATTACGAACGTCCAGCCAGATCCATGTCAGTGGCAGAGAACCGACTTCACAATCCAAGTAACTGCATCAGATGTCTTGCCGTCTGCAGGATTCGGAATTTTCTCATTTACAGCGGAAGATGGAATAGATCCAGAGTATACCAGTCCGGACAGCAACATGACCCCATGGGGTGGTAACCCTGCCGCGGGGACAGGAACGATCACTGTCGGTGCTGGGAAGATCTGTGAAAAGGAGGACGTGAATGCATGTACTATCAACGCCATCGTGAGCGACCGGGCGGGAAATGCTGCTAAGGAAGAGATAAAATATAGCATTGATTACACTGAACCGAGCGTGGAGGTCTCCCCCGAGAAAGTGGAATGGCAACAAAGCCCCATAAATGTAAATGTGAGCTGTAACGACAATCTGTCTGGCTGTCGGAGAATATACTGGAAGTTTGTACCCGCTGGAAACACCTGCCCGCCAGTAGGGAGCGCAGAGTATGACGTAAAAGACCTCTGCACGCCGAGTGGCTGCCCGGCAAGCTGCCCGACAACTGCAAAGACAACGATAACCCTAGATTGCAATGCATGTAAGATGGATCTCTGCATATATGCAGAAGATGTGGCTGGGAATACCCCCCAAACCCCAACGAAAATAGCAGCAAACGATGGCGCATACCAAATAGACAAAAAGAAATCAGCAACGATTGATGTAGTAAATCTTTCGACTGGGACAAAAGAATGGCTAAACGGAGGATACATTTCCTTTAAAAACAACGGAGAACCTGTTTGCAGCGGAAACAAACCAGATCCCCACGAATACTCTCTCTGCTGTCCCACCCCCGATCATACATTCTACAGCACAGGTCTGCCGTGGACAACTCAACCATCATTTTATGTGCCGGATTTAGATACCGAAAAATTTGAATGGCCCAAACCAGATAGTGCCAAGATGTACCCATATGTGTTCAGAATCGATATATCCACACCAAACAACGAAGCTCCAATTAAATATATTGCAGTAAAACTCGGCCAGGCGGCATACCACCGCGTAACTACAGGTGCTGGTAGCGAAGACGGAAAATTCTATCCATATCTGGTGGATGTGGATCCAGATGCCGTGGGCAACTGTAATCTGGTGTGCTGGGTGGGCTCAGAAGCATCCTCCGGCTTTGATGAGCATCTCTGCCCAACAGATCCCAGGTTCGAGGTTGATGATGGTGCCGTTGACGAAATATCTCAGTACGACTCAGGGAAAGGAGTATTCATTAATCTATCCTCCCCGTCTAGACATGTGCAGCTACTTTGCGCAGTGGATGTGCCAACGGGCGAGGCATGCTATGCAGATGCATTATATATAGGAACAGAAGATGCCGCAGGAAACGACCCATTCCCGAAGATCCACCAAGAGAAAATAGCAATAGACAATACCCGCCCCGGAAAGATAAGTGTCAATGCACAAAAAGTGCCCAAAAACCCGGTCTGCAAGGGAATCAAAGCACCCAACGGAGATTCCTGTGAAAACGGATGGCTAAGAGAGCTTGACGTAACTGTTAATTACTCAGGGTTCCAACAGCTTGACGGAGCCCCGAAGATCGGAGGAGGATATGTAGAGATTCTATCCACTGACGAGATAGGCATAGCGGGCGGGAGTAATATGTACCCCAGGTACTCGCGTTCAAACCTTATTGGAATAGCAGGAAAAACTGAGTGGAACACAGTAGTAGCACTCTCTGAAAGCGTGGGAAACGGGAAGCTCGGTCCGCTACGAATTAGATTGAACAAAGACGATCCAAAAATATCTGGCGAAACAGAAATATGGATAGTTCCATATACCGCAGCGGGCCGGTACGCAAACTTTGTAGAAAAGGTATCGGGATACTGCTATGATGAGGCTGACCCCGAAATTAAAAATGCCACGTACGACCGCCAATCCATATGCTCCAGCAGCAAAAACGGAAGCACTCCTGACAGTATCAGCGTAAAGGTTCACGCAGCAGATGAGGGTACCGGAATAAAGAGCATAAAAATCGTAGCGGACGACGATCTAGACATCACGCTGGCAATCAAAGAGTACAGTGACTGTGGCCAAAAGGACGTAACTGCCACATTTACGATAGCTGCAACGAAGCTATTACAGCTCAAATATAGCTCAAGCGACAAAATAACTGATGATCAGATCCCCATAGATGGACTAAAAGCAATCGTATGCGATCAGGTAGGCAACTGTACCGAACAATACCTCTGGAAGGAGGGAGACCTGTTCAACCATGACCTACCAGACACAATATATATTCTAAACGCCGCAAAGCATGCAGAATGCTGGGACCGAACTAGTAGTTACGAGCAAGCAATATGTGCAGCTCATGAAGACAAGTGCGCGACCATCCCACTAGACGGTTGGGATGAGCTGAGCAACACATCCGACCCAAATGAAAAATTTGAAGATGGGTACTGTAACGAAACTGCCTATGACGATGAAAGCAAAATAGCATACAGAGAATACACGCTGAGTTGCAGCAGTGGAAAAGCACTAATAAAGGGGACAGCGCACATACTGGCCAGCGACGGAAAACCAAGATGTGATACGTCATCCAGCGATACTACTGTAAAAACACAAGACTGTTCAGAAGACGGCAAGCTCTGCTGTGCAGGGAAATGTTACGATCCAAACAATGCAAAATGTTGCCATGCTAGCTGGGACTACGAGCGCGCCACGTGGAACGATGCGAAAATAGCAAACACAGGCAGTGGAGAATTCTGCTGCCTGAATAGCGATGAAACAACAGTAAATGTGTGCAGCTCTGACGAATGCTGTGACGAAGGGAAATGTGTCACAGCCACGGAGCACTGCGGAACTCCAACGCCCGATGACTGTAAAAAAGCAGGATGTACCGGAGGATGCACTTACACCTGCAGTGCAAACAGCTGTACTATAGTGTGTAAATGAGGAGGTCATATGATGGATGTCAAAAAACTTGCCATAATCTTCGGGGCGTTAATAATAATTGGGGTGCTTGCAACAAACATTTCAATACGCTCCCAGCCGACAGGCAAAACACATGTGGAAATAAGCGAATGTATCCCGGTCACCACCACAAACATCGACTCATTCCCACGAGTTGTCTGCAGCAACAACAGATTGTACGCAGAAATCCCAGTAGCACTACATATGAAGCACTACACCCTACAGGAAGTGAATAGAAAGGTCGTACTGACGATAGAAGGAAAGGATCCTCACATTTCCTGCATACGGGATGTAAATATCACCTTGTCGCCAGATGTCCAACAGATCATACTTCAAAGAAAGGAGACAGGGGAAGCAAATGCACAACCATACCTTGCAATAGACCTGACAACGTGCAATATAATCCCTATGTCGACGTGCCCGCGAATAAAACATCACTAACAATGAGAGAACGTCAAACCATTCATCTGGGCCACAATCCGTTAACTTCAACCTCCCCCGTCTTCTTATTCCAAACAACGATCCGATACTGTGGCCGCCCAGTCTCGATAACTGTAAAACCAGTATCATAAATGACCATATTTTTATCGCTCCAGATTTGATAGTCCACTACAATGTCGTCCGAATATCCGAGAACAGAGAGTGGGAAATTAAACTCAATCCGCACGTTGATCGGGCTTATCGTCCAGTAGTTCCAGTCATTTCGAACAACATTTACAGCACCAACGACGGAGACCGATTTCACATAGTCGATCGACTTTAGTCGGGAGAAAGCAGTGTTTATGCAAGAATCGAAATAACTATTCACTTCGGATTGCTGGATTGCAGTAGCTGCGTTCGGATGAAAATCATCATAGGCTTTGACCCAAGCATAGGAAAGGCAATCACCAACGTATTTATCTGCCGCCCGCTCAACGAAAGGAACTGCAATAGCTGCATTATATATAGGATCATCAGGATTGTGTGTGGACGCAACGGAGACCATCTGGGCGGCCCAGACAATAAAGAGCATGGCTGCACCGAACAGCCTAAAGATCCCGATCGAACTCATCCGCACCGCCTCACTAACAAGAGCTGCGCAATCTCATTCAGATCATCGTAAATTGTTCCGTCCGGCAGATCCTCGTTATACGGGCGGACCTGAGGAACGAGCACACAGCCACCCATTGGAGTGTAATCCGCGATAGGAGCGCCACCAAACTCTGAAAGCCACCAGTACTCGGCAGCATTGTTCCGTGCACGGAGGTAAGAAGACGTAAGAGGCATCTGGGGCGCCACGACGGCCGACACGTATATGGTGAGTAGGAGGACTAGGTAATACATGTTCATCAGGGTAAACACGAGTCCTTTTTTCATCTATGCCACACCTCCAGATTGCAGTCTGCCCACGTGCAGTTGTTCCAGTCCCCCACGCAGAGACGAATATCGAGAACATACACAGGGGGGCCGCCGGACGGGGGGGATGCGGTGCACGGATGCGAGAATCCACCAGCAGTACACTGGAGCCGACAACTGACATTCATATCATCAAGACCGAGGTCCGTGGGGGAAATCGAGGCACCGCTCCGAATGCACGCGGGCACAGGAATACCGTTCGGCGTCCTGCAGAGCCACGGGGCATTTATGTTGAATAGAAGCTCATCCGCGACGTGTTCCGCGTAGAGTTGCGTGGCGCGGTAAACATATATCTGGGGAACGGGAGACATGTCCTGAAGGAGGTGCGCCCAGAGAACCATCATCGCGGTCAGAACGGAAAGGGATATCACTGCGTCAACCGATCCTATCTGCCCCCTCACGGAATCACCACCGAGCATGACGTGTTCGTTTCGAATCCGTACGCGGTTACCGAGACCGTGGAACCCGACACGGAAACTGAGTATGTCCCTGGATCGACCTTGGAGTAGTCGTAATACGACGCCACTCCGAACACATCAGAGGCGGACCCGTAAGAAAGGGCGCCGAGGGTTCCAACGAGGCGGCAGGACGGCGTTGCCACCGCAACCTCCGCGTGGCGGGCAACGGAATCTGAGAAACTCCCCGCTATGGCGAACATCTGGAAGAGGAAGAGTACAGACAGCACGAGATCCAGGGAGAGGGCGCCTCGTTTCATCTCACTTCACCTTGTAGCCATAGTGGGACATAGCGTCCTCTATGGCCTTCCTGACAACGGAGACGTTCCAGCCCACAACGGAGAGCGTGAGATCCACCTCCTTCGAATCCGCGTTGTAATCGGTGAGGTATGTGGCGATCGCACCGTCACGAAAACTGTTCACCTCGTAGGAGTATCCCGCACTGACGCCAAGGATAACCGCCTGTGAGTCAAAGGCGACATACGGAAACTCCATAAGGGCATATGCCAGAACAATCACGGCAACCGCAACAACCGCCGCAAAAACCAGTATATACTCGGTGGCCTGCCCCTTCACGGCGTTTTCACCACCTTTCCACCTTGTCTCTTGAAGGTATATGGCATGACTACCCCGGAGGACAGGGTATACGATGATGCGAAGGGCAGTGCCGTCTGCATCTCAAACGTGCAGCCATTCTCGTCGCAGTTGGGGAGCCGGGCAAGGTTCGCCTCTGTGGGAACGTATGCGTGGATCCTATTGTTGAAGAGCGTGATGTTAACTTCGGTAGGAACGTAGACGTAAACTGTCGTTGAACTCCCATCCGCACCTGCCGCGAGGAACTGAACGGCATTGTATATCTTCGTCATGGCAGCCCTCGTCCGGACCATCTTCGAAATATCCTCGGCTGACTGAAGACCCACAACCTCGACAGACTTCACGGTGAATGAGATGTACACCGCTATGGCCAACACAACGAGAAGGAATTCAAGGGCAATGCTCCCGCGCACGTTCTCACCTCGCCAGTTCCTGAACGAGCCGATCACGGTAGGATGCGATGATCTTTAGGGAATCCCTCGCCCGGTCCATGAGCGTCACGATGGATAGATAACCTATGACCGCCACGAGAACACCAACGGCCGTTAGGAGAAGATACTCTGTGCTTGTCTGCCCGCGGTCATCCATGCTTATATGACGGATCGTAAGAATATAAATCACCCCTTCGATATGCTGTTCACATCCTGGTACGTGCTCCGTGCAGAAGATACGAGGTAGTAGCCAATAAGGGTCACGAGAAGAACTGTGCCAGCCACGAGCAACAGATATTCGACGGAGGTCTGTGCCCTTGAATCCACGTTGTGTATACGAAGTTGGAGAATATAAAGAAATGCGCGCAAAGATCAATCATGCAACTGGGCCTTGTGGGCAAACCCTCCTCCGGTAAGACGACGTTCTTCAACGCGGCGACCGAGCAGTCCGCAAAGACCGCCCCTTATCCATTCACAACAATAGAGCCCAATGTTGGCGTCACATGGGTTAGAACGAAGTGTCCCCACGTCGAAATAAGAAGGGAGTGTAACCCCAACCACGGATTCTGCATAGAGGGGAACAGATTCGTTCCGGTGGAGATAATAGACGTGGCAGGCCTCGTCCCGGGAGCACACGAGGGAAGGGGCCTGGGGAACAAGTTTCTAGACGATCTGCGGCAGGCATCGGTGCTTATCCACGTGGTGGACGCATCGGGCAGTTCAGATGCGGAGGGCAACCCGTTAAAACCGGGGGAAAGGGATCCTGCAGAGGACGTGGAGTTCCTGCGAGAAGAGATACTCGCGTGGATAGAGGTGATCGTCCGCAAAGCGTGGGAGAAGGTAAAGAGGATGCCATCGGACCAGAGAGAGAAGGAACTCCTCAACTACTTCTCAGGACTGGGAATCACAGCCGAACAAACTGAGAGTATACTCAACAAACTCGGATATCCAGAGAATAATCAGAGGGAGTGGGCCGAGCGTCTTCTCCAGTTCAAACCTATCGTTATTGCCGCGAACAAGATAGATATCGATCCTGCCCCGGACAACGTAAAGGAGCTGAAAAGCAAGTATGATTTTGTCATCCCAACTTCGGGAATCGCGGAGTACACACTTAGAAGGGCGGCACGTGCGGGATTCATAAAATATATCCCGGGCGACCCTGATTTCAAAATCCTGAAGGATCTGACACCGCAGCAGAGGGAGGGGCTGGAGTACATACGCGAGAAGGTCCTGGAGCCATTTGGAAGCACAGGCGTGCAGGATGTGATCAACACTGCAGTTTTCGACATTCTCAAGTATAAAGTCGTCTATCCTGTGGAGGATGAGAACAAATGGACGGATAAGAAGGGCAACGTCCTTCCCGACGCGTTCCTTCTCCCGCAAGATGCGACAGCACTAGATCTGGCGTTCAAAATACACACCGAGATCGGCCAAAAGTTTATCGCAGCCATAGATGGTAGAACGAAGCGGAGGATCGGAAAAGACCACATCCTGATGAACGGAGACGTGATAAAGATTGTTGCGGGGAGATAGAATGAGGTTCCTCATACTTGGGGACTCGCACATACCTGACCGCGCAAGAGAACTGCCAGAGTGGGTGAAGAGAGTCGTGGAGGGAAAGAAGTACGATGTGATCCTCTTCACGGGCGACGCAACGGAGTATTCTGTGATTCATTACCTTGAGCGTCACGGGAAGACGTATGCGGTCCACGGGAACATGGACTTTCTCGATCTGCCGAGGTTCCAGATTATTGATGTTCTGGGGCATCGTATCTTTCTCTTCCACAGCACAGAGGTAAGGCCCAGAGGCAATCCAGAGCAACTATGGGAGTACGGAAAAACGTCTGGTGCGGACATCGTTATCTTCGGCCACACACACAAAAGAGATGTTTACGCTCACAAGGGGATGCTCTTCATAAATCCCGGAACGGTAACGGGGGCGTGGGGCGGTGCAACGAAGGGGGAACCCGAATCGCTGGCGGTCCTGGAACTGGAGAAGGAGAGAGCAACGGTTCTGATGATGAGGGACGGTGCTCCCGAGTTCTTGGCGCACTACAGGTACGAGGAGGGGTGGCAGGACGTATGAAGATCCTTATCGTCTCGGACGTGCACGGAAATGCCGACGCTCTAGATAGAATTCTGGTAAAGGAGAAGAACTGGGATATCTTCATATTTGCAGGGGATGCCGTGCGAAGGGGAGAGGAACCCAACGAAGTGATTGAAACACTTGCAGACATCGAAAACTTCGTTGGAATCCTAGGCAACTGGGACTACGCAGGGAGTCGGGGCAAGGTAGATATGAGCAGGAAGGGGGAGGACGCGGACAACGTGATATGGACACGCTCGGTTCTACGGCCTGAAAACCTGAAATGGCTGGAGATGCTGCCCATGGTGAAGGAATTGGAGATCAACGGAAAGAAGATAACAATCGTCCACGGAACACCCGACGCCATCCTCTACGGTTATATCTACCCCTGGACGGAGCGAAGCGTCATACGTGCATACCTGAAGGAAACGGATATCCTTATTACAGGCCATACGCACGTGCCTTCTGTCTTTGAGTGGGAAACGCAAAAGTGGGGGATGCGAATATATGTCAATCCAGGAAGCCCGTCGTATCCAAAGAGTGGAGCAAGGAAAACGTATGCGGTGCTGGACACGGAGAAGTGGAAGGTAATGATCAGACAGATCTAGCTACTTCACACCCGCGTCCCTCAGCCACCTCTCCACCGTTTCCTTGCCGAAAAGCATCTCCATCTGCCTCATTCCGTCCTCGGTGAGTTCCTTTGGGCTCCAGGGCGGGTCAAGTTCTACCTCCACATCCACCTTCTCCACTCCTTCGACCTTCTGGACCGCTTCCTCGACCATCTTCGTCATGAGCGGGCCGTATGGGCACATGGGGGACGTCCACGTCATCTTGATGTAAACGTTTCCTCCATCGATCTTTATCTCGCGGATCAGACCGAGATCATAAACGTTCACAGGGATTTCAATGTCGTAAACGGTTTTCAGGGCGTCGATCACCTCGGACTCGTCCACCATGGAATTAACGGTGTTAAAAGACCTTATAAACATGTATCGCCATTTGAACCTGTGCGATACGAGGTAGCCCACGACGTTGAATGCCTTGCGAGAAGGATTGCGAAGCGATTGGGATTTAACTGGTTGGACTTCTCACGGATACACTTCCTCAGAACACATGGATCGAAGAGCAGGGCTATCGCACGCGTTTCAGGTCTACCAAAGGCCTTCCAAGTCAGTTTGGGCATCCCTGCACACTACGTCGTTGAAGTGATCGCCGAACGCTTTGATCGCCTACCCGAGGCCGAAAAAGAAAAGGTGATCATCCACGAACTCCTGCACATACCTAAATCCATGGGCGGGGGCTACAGGCACCACGACTACGTGACGAGGAGGAGAGTTGAAGCACTGTGGAGGAAATACCGCAACAAATAAATATAAAGATAGCATTCTTCAATACATGAAGGGGCAGATTGGGTTGGAATACCTGCTTATCATCGGCGGGGTTCTTCTGGTTGCGCTCATCGTTGGTTCTCTCCTCACAAGCGCCGCCAGTTCTGTGTATAAGAGTGTGACTACAAGCGGGGGGGACACGTTCTACTTCAACGGATCATCGAACAAGATAGCGGTCTGGGATAGTTCCGATCATCTGGGGTATGCGAACTTCCTCACCGTGAGCGGCGGTCAGCTTATCTCGTCAACGGCAATCATTGCGGCGGACTTCTGCACCACCGGTGGGAAGTGTCTGAGTTCAGTGTCTGGTGGCGGCGGTTCGACGGACACGAGGTGTGATGCTCCTGGAACATGTTCGCAGCTCTGCATTGGGAGTAAATGTATCAGCAGCTGGAGCGAGGTTAATGCAACGACAGGTGGAGGAACTACGATACCCGATAACTTAGATGTCAATTCTGTGGATGCTAATTACGTGAGTGCAAAGAAGATCTGCATCAACGGAGACTGCGTAAGCAGCTGGGACGAGGGAGGCACACCAACAGCATACGTATACATAGTATACTCGTCGACAGCGGAGAATGGAAAGTGCCCCAAGATCACGCACATATACCGGCTGAAGTATTCTGACACGTTCGGGCAGTATGTGATAGACTCCGAAGTGGTCCCGCCCGTGCTGTCAATGCGTGGTGAGCCAGCTCATCCTCTGGGGACGAAGTGTAAAGCCGCTGACTTCACAGGCGACGGGATAACAGATATATTCTGCTACACGTGGGGAATGTTCAAGGGTGACGGCAAAGGATACTTTGCAAAAGTGCCTTGTAATTTCGGGTTAACACCAGACGGAACTCTAGCCATGGGGCCAAACTTTGGCATATGTGACTATGACAGAGACGGAGACAAGGACATAATTGTAGCATACATAGATGGGAGCTCGAACACGCTGCACTTCCATGTTAACCTAAACAATGGAGACGGCACAAGCTTCACAGCCACAGGGGAGACGTATCTGGACAACCAAGGTAGCGGAGCAGAACTATATGATGTATCTTGCGGTGATTATGATGGAGACGGCGACACCGATGTTGCAGTCGCCATGTACGACGGAGCAAACTACGCGCTAAGGATCTACTTAAACAACACGGGAAGCTTCTCGAACAGTAACTATGTGACGCTCGCATCCAAGCCGATAAGAGCAATAGCTTCGGGAGACATAGACGGAGATGGAATAGACGAACTCGTGGTAGAGGGAACACCTTCCTTCAAAGGGCTACGGTGGTACGACTACGAAGGACCCTCATATAAAGAGAATACAATTGATTCGGGAATATACAACCTCCTGAGAGATTTCCCGACAGGAACCGGGTTAAATCTCGTGGATGGTGACAGGGACGGTGACCTTGACATCTTTGTGATAGAAAACAGGTTTACAAAAGCATACTGGTTTAAAAACGAAGGGGGCAGCAGCTTCACGAAAATACCTCTCTACGATCGCATCGAGGAATACGACATCATAACCCTAGCATACTATGAGAAAAAGATGTGAAGAACTGCTGGCTAAAACAACAGACCGTGTTGACAGGATACTCCAGAACAGAAAATAATAAATAAAAACCTTGCGAAGAATCGCCTCGATACCCTTTTAAACGCAACGATGGTAGAGTAGTATTGCCGCACGGGCGT
>CAYZOD010000004.1:0-16416 GCA_964480165.1 uncultured archaeon | reverse complement strand
ACTTGAGATCCGGTGGGCCGCTAGGCCCGCAGGGGTTCAAATCCCCTCCCCGGCGCTTTCAATATCCCTTCCTTCTGAGCATAATTGCCCATCGCAGATGGGCAGTTAGCGTCGTGCGGCCAGAGAAGCTGGCCGTTCGAATCCCCTCCCCGGCGCTCTTTGCCCATTACATTGGGCCGCGTGTTCGTATCACGGGGCTTCCAGCCCCGTATACTCAGTGGCCTGCCAAGCGAGCGGAGCGAGCGCGTGCAGGGCAGCGCATAAAGAATGCAATGCTTTTCGAATCCCCCGGCGTTTTAACATCAAATTCTAGCGTCAGCCGCGCCTTACATCATCATCGGAACCTCAGCATTGGACTCAATCATCACCCATCAAGAAGAAGGACAGAACGATTAAAGGGGGTCAGGGGGTAACAGCACCAGATTCTCTGGTGGAACGACGCTAACCAGGGATCTGCGACCCTGATTATGCAAAAGGAATGAAGGGGGTCAGGGGGTAACAGAATCGTCATCCGTTCCGTGGAACGTCCGATTCATCATTCCCCCGCGAGCATAACGGTCAGTTACCCCAGAGATCATCATAGATCAGATAGGTGAAGACACATCATCCCATTTAATTCTGAAACGATCCCTTTATATGCATGGAAATCCGCGTGCGGGTCGTCCCGAACGCAAAAAGGGTGCGAATGGAAAGAGAGGGGGACGTCCTGAAGGTATGGGTGGATGCGCCGGCTCGGGACGGAAAGGCCAACAAGCGACTCGTGGAAATCATCGCAAAGGCGATTGGAGTAAAGAAGTCAAAGATCCGCATCGTCAGGGGGGAGAAGAGCAGGGAGAAAATCATAGAAGTCCCCGATCATGCAGCCAGGCATCTATCCGATCGGCCTGCTCCATGATCTTAACGAACCAGGGTGTATAGATCTCCGGGTGCTTTTTGACGTCTTCCTTTAGCCAGTCCCACCTAACCCACGCGTATCCCTCCGCTTCCTCGGGGTTCGGGCGCACTGGACCGTCGTAGATACCCACAAGAACGTGATCGTATTCGTACTCCGTCAGGCCGTTGCCCACATCCGCCCGGTAGACGAACGAGAATATCTCCTCAAGATCTGTGTCAAAACCCATCTCCTCCTTCAACCGTCTGTGCGCCGCATTCGTCACTGGCTCGCCAGGGAACGGGTGGGAACAGGTGGTGTTCGTCCATAGCCCTCCAGCATGGTATTTCTGCCTCGCCCTGAGTTGAAGGAGGATGAGACCGTCAGGATTGAAAACAAATATGGAGAACGCCCTGTGGAGGTGGCCGCCATTCCTGTGCGCCTCAATCTTCTCCATAGTTCCTATCTCGTTGTCGTTCTCATCAACAAGCACTACGTCGGTCATGGGAAGAAAGGGGGACGTGGGAAATAAAAATCACTCTTCCAGCTTGATGGACTGGGTCGGGCAAGACATCGCCGCGTTGCGCACCTTCTCCTCATCGCCGGGTGCAACCTCCTCCTTTATGGCAACGGACTTTCCGTCGCTGTCCAACTTGAAGTATTCCGGTGCGAGAGCTACACACACGCCGCAGCCGATGCAGGTCTCCTTGTCAACGTGGACCTTCATGCGATCACCGTGAAGAGAAGGAAGGGAGTAATTTAAAGTTACACGTCGAAGAGGATCCGGGCGTGCCAGCCGTTCTCGTCCCTCCAGACACGAAAATCGTGCCAGGAGATTGCCTTCACGTCGGCCCGGGGGTTGTGATCGGGAGTTATTCGCTCACCTTCCGCCACAACGTCCGCTTTGAGCCCATTCGATCGATCCACGGTCACGTCGAAACGGGAGAAGGCAAGAGCATCTGCGTCCTTGTAGACGAGGAGTTCCTCTAGGAAGCTGTAGAGAAGATCTGCCTCGTCCTTGCCGGAAACGGAAAAGAACGTCTGAACGACTGGGTTAACGCGTTCAAGATCCAGCATCGCGGCGAACAACGCTCGTCCCGCCTCTGCGAGGAGCTCTTCAAAGGTGGGGGCATTCACTTCTACGAGGACATCGGCGGTGTGGTCGAGGAACCGAAAAGGCATGCATAAAAGATGGTCGGAGAAGATAAAAGCATGCGGATACGTTGGCGCGTGCTCGGCGAGGAGTGGCAAGAGGTTGAGACAAACGCCAAGACAGTTGGAGAGTTCATGCAAGAGCAGGGCCTGTCCATAGAAGAATATTTGCCGAGCATTGGTGGCAAACTCGTCACGGAGGACGAGGAGATCCGTGAGGGCATAGAACTGACATTCGTACCGGTGGTTTCTGGTGGCTAAGTGTTCTGTCTGTGGAAAACCGGCGGTGTATGTCGCAAAGTACGAGGGCAAGGCATATTGTCCCGAACACTTCCTGGAGTGGTTCGATAAGCGTGTGAGGAAGACCATACGGAAGTATCGAATGTTCGGAAAGAAGGAGCACATCGTGGTGGCCGTCTCCGGTGGGAAAGACTCTCTGGCGGCCATGCACTACATGAAACAGTTGTCAAAACGTGTTCCGGGCTGGGAAGTGGAGGCGCTGCTCATAGATGAAGGGATTCAAGGCTATAGGCCCGTGACGATTAAAGATTTCAAGAAGTGGGCGGAGGAGTGGGAGGTTCCATACCGCATCGTTTCTTTCAAGGAAGAGATAGGTGCAACCCTCGACGAGATCGTTGCAAAAGGGTATGAACTTGGACTTCCCTACCAGCCCTGCTCGTACTGCGGGGTCTTTCGAAGATATCTGCTGAACAAGGCCGCAAAGGAGATGGGCGCCACAGTTCTCGTTACTGGCCACAACCTGGACGACGAGATACAGACGTTCCTCATGAACATCATGCGGCACGATGTAGATCGATTAGCGCGCCTCGGGCCGGTAACAGGTATCGCAGAACACGATGGCTTCGTCAGACGGGTGAAGATCTTCTATGACATCCCGGAGAAGGAAGTAGTCGTCTATTCCATGATCCACGGATTTTATCCTGAGTTCGTCGAGTGTCCCTACGCGCGCCTGGGCTTCAGATGGGATCTCCGCCACTACATCAACCTTCTTGAGGAAAAATACCCTGGAACGAAGTTCATGATACAGAAATCGCTTCTGGACATCGTAGAGGCGCTGAAAAAGGAGAGAGGAGGAAAACCGAAGAAGTGCAAGATCTGCAGAGAGCCGGCAACAGGTGACGTGTGTAGGGCGTGCGAGTTAAGGATACTCCTAGGGCTCATGGAGCCGCCGAAGTGGTTTGACGTGAAGAGCATCAAGATTTGAGGCCCAACTGCTGCACCACGTCCTCCAGAACATTCTGGGCCTCTGGCCCCTCCACGTATACCCGGATTTTCGGCTCTGTGTTGGAGGGTCGGACGAGAACGCGGTGATTCTTATACATAATTTCGGTCCCGTCAATCCTGCTCAACTCCGTCCCCAGCTGCCGAGCGCGTTCGATATATTCTTGTGGACCCTCCACGCGGAAACTCTCCGATACGAGGGGGTAGAAGACGTATTTGGACCGTGCTGCGAGCGGATCGTAATGTGAGAGCAAGGACGTGAAGAAGAGTGGATCAGAGTGGCCAGAAAAGGTGTATGCAGTGAAGTGGCAGGAGTACTCGCCGGCAAACTCCGCTTTCTCCTCCCGCGCCTTCTGATCAATGAAAACGGTGCCTATACGCGTTCTAATAACTCTAGCACCTGGCAGATACTGAGAAACGCGAGGGGAAATGTCCAGAGATGCAACAAAAGTTTTTCCCACATTCGTATCGAGGAACCAGCGTCCGAAGAGCGTGAAGAGGAGGGACGGGTTCACAAAGCCCCTGGCGTCGGCAAAGACGGATCGATCTGCATCGCCGTCAAGCAGAAGGGCGAAGGAGGCATTTTCATCGGCTATACGCTCGGCCAAAGCGTCTGCCAGTTCGAAGGTCGGCTCTGGACCGCGGGCGGAAAAGGAAGGGTCTGGCTCGTCGTTTAGGGCGACGAGGTCGAAGCGTTCCGCTAGTATATCCTTATACCATACGCCGACGCCGTTGCCAAAGTCCACGAGGATTCGTACATTCCTCGCATCGGGCAGACGCTCCGCATACTTCTCCTTTATGTCCACAGGGACGATGCAGCCATCTGGGCTCTCCTTGGGGTTCACGTCAGCCGCTGCGGACGCGATCTCCCTTATTTCATCCATAGCGAGCGAATAACCCTCCGAGTCAAAGAGTTTGAAGCCGTTGTACTCTGGGGGGTTGTGGGACGCCGTGATCATGATCCCTCCCGCGGCCTTCGTGGCGCGAACGGCGAAGGAGACCACAGGGGTTGGAACGGCGCCCAGATCGTAGACCATGACGCCCGCATCGCGCAGCCCATCCTTCACCCTCCGATACAACGCCTCAGAACCGCGCCGATAGTCATGGCCGACGACAACCGTATCCCTTCCCGTCCCAAAGACGTAGCCCACGCGGTATGCATACTCCTCATTAATGTCATCTGGATATATTCCGCGGATATCGTAGGCAACACGGAGCATGATGGAAGAACGGCAGGCACGTATAAATAGCTGACTGAAAAGATTCCCGAGGGTCAAGGTTTTTTTGATGCACGAAACTCTTGCATACATGACTGCGTTTTTGGACGTGAAAGCATACCTCGAAGAACTGGCGAAAAGGGAGAACGCAGGCGTGCCCGTCCAGTACCCGCCAGAGGAGAAGATGGGAGACCTCGCGCTGCCCGTGGGATTCAAACTGGCAAAGCTGCTTCGTGTCCCTCCAGAAGAGGCAGCGAGGCGGTTCGCCGAGAAGATCGACCATCCACTCATAGAAAAGGTAGAGGTAACGAACGGCTACGTGAATATCTTCCTCAAAAGAGCAGAGGTGAGCGCGGACGTTCTGAAGGCTGCCATGAACGAGAACTACGGCTCTGCGGAGAGGGGCGGACGCGTAGTCATTGATTACTCGTCCATAAACGTCGCGAAGCCCATGCATGTAGGACACTTGCGTTCCACAATCATTGGTGGTTCACTCCGCAGGATTTATAGATTCTTGGGAACGGAGGCCATTGGAATCAACTATTTAGGCGACATAGGAACACAGTTCGGCAAGCTCATCGTTGCATATAAGAGATGGGTGGATGAGGAGGCACTGGAGAGGGAACCCATACGCGAACTCCTCAGAATATACGTGAAGTTCCACGAAGAAGCGGAGAAGGATCCGTCACTGGAGGAAGAGGCGAGGGACGCGTACAGGCGGCTGGAAGAGGGGGAGGAGGAGTACGTACGCCTCTGGAAGCGCTTCAGGGAACTGACCATCAGATACGCCCAGAAGATATACGAACTACTGAGTGTAGAGTTCGACGAGATCAGCGGAGAGTCGTTCTACGTTGAAAAAGCGCGGGAGTTGGCGGAAACGCTGTTAAAAATGGGCATAGCGGAGCGCGATCCGGAAACGGGAGCAATCATCGTTGATTTCGGGGAGAAGATGGGCAAGGATGTGATACTCAAATCCGACGGGACGACCCTTTATTTGTAAAGAGATCTTGCAGCGCTTCTCGATCGTGTGGACCGTTATAATCCCGAGAAACTCATATATGTCGTCGGTTCGGAGCAGAGCGATCACTTCCGCAAACTCTTCTGGCTGGCAAGGAAGATGGGGGTAAAAAAAGATCTCGTGCACGTATCCTTCGGCCTGATCAATCTTCCAGAAGGGAAGATGTCCACGCGCAAGGGGCGGGTAATCTTCCTGGAGGACGTGCTGAAGAAGGCCATAGACCTCGCTGGAAAGGAGATGAGGGAAAGAGGCACATATAACGAAGAGGACGCGAGGAAGATAGGTGTTGGAGCGGTGAACTACGCAATACTGAAGGTGGAGCCGGAGAAAAACATTACCTTCGAGTGGTCGCGCATCCTATCCTTTGAGGGGGACACGGGACCGTATCTGCAGTACTCCGCCGTTCGGGCGCGAAAGATACTGGAGAAGGCGGGAGAATGGCGGTTCAGGGCTGTGGAGAACGTAAATGACGAGGAGTGGAAGATGGTGAAACTCATGGCCAGATTTCCCGAGGTGCTGGAGGAGGTGGTTCAGAAGGACAGGCCGCACATGCTCGCAAGGTATGCATACGACCTCGCACGGACATTCCATTCATTCTACGACCACAACCCAGTCCTTAAATCGGAAGAGCCTACGAGGTCCTTCCGCCTGAGCATCGTGAAGGCGTTCCACACCGTGCTGACACGGTCGCTAAACCTCCTGCTGATAGAGGAGCCGGAGAGGATGTAAGTGGTAAAAACGCTTGATGAAAAAGTGCTAGGACTAATCCGAGGGCAAAAATTAGTCCGACGAGGAGACAAGGTAATCGTGTCGGTTTCCGGCGGCAAGGACAGCGCTGTGGCTGCGTGGATACTTGCAAAACATGCCAAAGACCTCGGGATAGACGTTGCACTGCTCCATATGTATCAGGGCATCCCAAACTACTCCGATAGGATAAAGAAGCTCGTGGTACAACTGGCAGAAACACTGGATATTCCCCTATACATACACAACTGGGAGGAAGAATTCGGAACGGGCTTGCCGGGAATTGTAGGACATATGCGAAAGGCATCGTGCTACATATGTGGAACGCTAAAGAGGTACTATCAAAACATTTTGCCGAAACGCATGGGCTACAACGTCGTGGCCACGGGCCACAACCTTGACGACACCGTCGGGTTTATCGTGAACAACATAATTACAGGACAGCTATCCCAGATACCTCGATTATCTCCAGTTCTGCCCGAAACAGAGCTAACACCCCGTAAGATAAAGCCACTGTTTTGGATACAGGGCAATGAAGCGCTAAGGTATGCTGAGGAAAACGGCATTCCTTACGCTCTGTGCCAATGCCCCTTCCAGCAGCTTGCCCCAACATTTCGCATCAGGCAGGCCTTCGATGATATCGAGAAGATGCGCCCAGGGGCGAAGAAGTCATTCGTAAAGAACGCGATGCGCCTAGCAGAAGGTAGAAAAAATATAAACGAAGGAACCCCGAATAAATGCAGATACTGCGGAGCGCCCACAAGTGGAAACGTATGCGCCGTGTGTAAGATAAAGATGAAAATGGGTTTGAAGCCAGGGAACATCGTGCTCCCAGAGAGGGTGGTGTGATGGAGCTAGCGTACGTGGAGAGGGGGATGAAGAAGGCTCTAGAACACGCAAACAAGCTAATGGTCGATAAGGATGATACGCAATGGATCTTCAAGCACAAGAAACATGTGAGAAGGCTGGAGGAGCTTCTCAAGGACGAGCGGCGAGCAAAAATACTGAAAAAACTTGAGGGCATAGAGGCCGGAGCACGAATAAAGAACGCCGCGGAAGCCTTTGGATACGTGGCCGCAATGTCTGCCATGCTCAACGGAGAACGCGGTGTGGAAACGGCTGTGTCGGCACTTGACAAAATAGAGCATCTACCACCTGAAATAACTGCGCACATAATTCACACATATCTTCTGCCCCATATGATGCCGCCTTTCGGGATAACGGAGAGAAAAAAACAAATTGGAGATAAACTGACAATCCTAACGCGAATGAAGATACGATCGGTGGCCAACAACATTCCCGAGATTATAGATAACGTCCTACGAGAAGCTGAGATTCGAAAAGAGGATCTTAGCCCGGGGGAGCTAGAGAAGAAGTATAAAGTAATAGATGAGGGTATTGCGCGAATAGATGAGGCAAAGCAGGCGCTGGAAAGTGGAAAAATGGGAGAGGCAAAGGCCATACTAGAAGAGCGAAAAAGAGCGCTGAGCGAAAAGCACCTGCCAGTACACCCATACTACGACTATACGATATCAGCCATAGATAGCGGCAACAAAGCTGAAGCAAAGATGCGACTAGAAATCATAAAAAAGGGGCTTGAAGACCACAAAATCCACATAAAGAACAAAATAAAGAAGACTATATTGGGAAAAATCGATCGAGACGAAGTTATGGGGCGTATGAGGCTATCTGATGCGCATATGGAGTTGTTAGGCCTGTCTCAGGAGATCGATCTAGGTGATGCATCAACACTTACACACTGGCAAGATCTAAGCAAAGAAACACTCCGTTTCATCGAGAAGGTGCTCTGGGAGCGCGGCGCAAAGATCCCGCACATCGAAAACATCAATAGATTGCTTCGACAGAAGCGCATACGTGGAACCGTTGAAAAGGCGCTGTGGTGGGCAAAGAAAATGTCGAACGACCACGAACAGGCAGTAAAAAAGCTCATATGGGGCTTAGCGACCAACGACCCCAGAGTAAAAGAAATCATCAACACACACGCCGGAAGAAACGGAATGAGAGACATACTAGAGGAAATTGATCGTTTGGAGGGCCTGTGAATGGAGCCCGAGCTAAAGGGAAAGGAGGACGTCGTTGAAGCATTCGTAAAAGAGAAGAAAATAGATGCAGAAGTAATACGCTTTGCAAAGCCTGTTAGAACCGTCGAAGATATAGAAAAAATCGGAATACCCCCAAAATCCGTTGTAAAAACACTCATTGGCCGAAAGGAGGATGGTAAGTACGTCGCGGTGCTCATTCGAGGTGACAAACGCCTTGACCTGAAGAAGCTGCCAAGGATATTGGGAAAGAAGGTTGAGCTCGCATCACCGCGTGAGGGAGCCGGGGTGATATTAGGGGGTCGAAGACCCCCTAGATACGAATTCGCGTCAACAATGAAATGGTGAAAGAGAGCCGCGGGCGGGATTTGAACCCGCGACCTGCCGCTTACAAGGCGGCCGCTCTACCGGACTGAGCTACCGCGGCACCAGGCCAGATAGATGAAAATGGAAGAATAGTTAAAAAACTGGGCGTCAGCCGAAGTAGTCTGGCTCCTTGGGTTTCTTGGAGATGAGGCGCTTCACCACACGCTGAGATAGATATTGAGAGAACGCCTCGTAGAACGCTATCGTGTCCTTGTCCAGCGATGGGCCAACAACCTCCATCGCCTTCTGGAAGTCCGCAATTGTGACCTTTGTCGGCTTCATATCGTTCCTACGGAGGGCGATGAGAGCCGCCTCGCGCGCCAGCGCCTCCAGATCAGCCCCCGTGTAGTTCTCCGTCTCCCTTGCGATCGCCTCAAGATCCACATCGTCGGCGAGGGGTATGTTCCTCGTATGGACCTTGAGGATTTCCAGACGCGCGCGCTCGTCGGGTGGTGGGACGTATATGATCCTGTCGAAGCGGCCGGGGCGGAGGAGAGACGGGTCGATAATATCAGGACGGTTCGTAGCGGCGATGACCACGACGTCCTTCAGTTCTGAAATGCCGTCCAGTTCTGTGAGCAACTGGTTGACTATGCGGTCCGTCACGTGGTTGTCCTCGCCGCCGCGACGGGGCGCGATGGCGTCGATCTCATCGATGAACACAACACAGGGCGCCGCCTGACGTGCCTTTGTGAATATCTCGCGGATCGCCTTCTCCGACTCACCCACCCACTTGGACAGGATCTCTGGACCCTTGACGGATATGAAGTTCGCCTCGGACTCCGTGGCCACAGCCTTCGCCAGGAGGGTCTTGCCCGTTCCAGGAGGACCGTAGAGGAGAATACCGCGCGGTGGTTTGATGCCCATGGCCTCGAAAGACTCCCTGTGACGCAACGGCCACTCCACCGCCTCGCGAAGTCTCGCCTTAACGTCCTCGAGACCTCCAACGTCCTCCCAGTGGACAGAAGGAACCTCAACAAAGACCTCGCGAAGAGCAGAGGGTTTGACCTCTTTTAATGCCTCCTCGAAGTCCCTCTTGGTGACGCGGAGCTCTTCGAGGATCTCTTCGGGAATCTCATCCTCGTCAAGATCGATCTGCGGTAGAATTCTACGTATGGCCTTCATTGCAGCTTCCTTCACGAGGGCAGCGAGATCAGCACCGACGAAGCCGTGGGTGATGCTAGCGAGCCAGTCAAGATCCACGTCCTCTCCAAGGGGCACGTTCCTCGTGTGGATCTGGAGGATCTCCTTACGGGCGTTGCGATCCGGGACGGGGAGTTCGATCTCCCTGTCAAATCTTCCTGGACGGCGGAGGGCGGGATCTATGGCATTGGGTCTGTTGGTCGCAGCGATGACGACGACGTCGCCCCTGCTCTCCAGACCATCCATTAGGGTTAGTAGCTGCGCCACAACGCGCCGCTCCACCTCGCCCAAAACATCTTCACGTTTGGGAGCTATTGCGTCGATCTCATCAATGAAGATGACCGCTGGGGCGTTCTGCTGGGCCTCCTCGAAGACGTTTCTGAGACGTTCTTCCGCCTCTCCGACGAACTTGCTCATGATCTCAGGGCCGTTGATGGCAATGAAGTATGCGTTCGCTTCATTAGCAACAGCCTTGGCGAGGAGCGTCTTGCCCGTTCCAGGAGGACCGTAGAGAAGGACGCCCTTTGGCGGTTCTATGCCGAGACGCCTGAAGAGTTCGGGATGGCGGAGTGGGAGTTCAACCATCTCGCGTATCTTCTGCACCTGATCCCGCAGGCCGCCAATATCATCGTAGGTGATGTTCGGGACGTTGCCCGTCTTCACCGGCTTGTCAAGGACGGAAATCTCTGTCTGTGGGGCGATGCGAACGATACCGGACGGCTTCGTGGAGACGACGACGTAAACGCTCTTGCGGAAGAATGGGATGAGAACCTTGTCGCCCTTGACAAAGGGGCGGCCCATGAAGTGCTTCTTCAGGTAGTTCTCGTATCCGCGGATGATGATCTCGTTCTCAGATGCCGGGGCGAGCACGACCTTCTCCGCATTCTTCCAGTCTGCCTTACGGACGGCCACCTTATCCCCAATGGAGACGCCGGCGTTGCTGCGGATTATGGAGTCCATGTGGATAATGCCCTTGCCCTCGTCCTCGACGGGGGCTGGCCAGACGATCGCGGCGGTCTTCCTCTTGCCCTCTATCTCCACTATATCCCCAGAGGACAGACCGAGACGCTTCTTCGTCTCCATATCTATGGCAACGATTCCCCTTCCCACGTGGGAGGGCAGGGCTTCCTGAACGCGAAGAATGACTTCGCCCTTATCCGGCTTCTTGGCGCCGGCGGTGGCTGGCATCAGAAGAATAAGCAGAAAAGGATTCAAAAACGTGCCTTATAAACCCCACTAGGCAATAATCTTTCATGGCCTGGCGACTGAGGGTGGAGGCGCAGGCGGTCTCCTTCACCCGTGATGGCGACAAGATCCTCTTCCTCCTCGTAAAGAAGGCGAATGGCTGGCGAATTCCAAAGGGTGGCGTCGAGAAGGGGGAGGACTTTCCAGAAACCATCGTTCGCGAACTCTGGGAAGAGGTAGGCATAGAGGAGGACCGCATTGTCGTCATGGACAAGTTCAACGAGTACATGTACGAGGACGTCCGTGCAGAGATTCTACATAATCCCCACGTCTTCCTCGTCTACATCCGCGGCAAGCCGGAACCGAAGCCGGACTACGAGGAGATATCTGCGGCGAAGTGGGTGGACTTCCGGACGGCAGAGAGAATGCTACGCTTCAAGGAAGAGAAGAACACGCTAAGACTAGCGATGGAACTCATTTCAAAACTTTCTCCCGAATTTCTGAGCCGCCTGGAGGCAAAAGAGCGTTGATATCGTTCAGATGTATTTTATCTTTTCCAAACAGTGAGATGATCTTCTTGGCAATCTCCGTCTTATCCGTTCTACCTGGGGCGATGAGGACGTAGGGCTTCTCCGGCTGGAAGGGAGAGACGAAGAAGCGATTCTTCTCCTCGTCAAAGGATACGTATAGCCGTAGCGGCGCGTCACGCACCCAGTTCTTCTTCCCGTATATCATAACGCCGCCCTTGGGACGGTACTCGCCGGAGGGAGGAGTGAGGGAAACCTGGTCGGGAGTGACGTAGAAGACGTCCACGCTGGGCCAGCCCGCCTTCCACGCACGGGAGAAGGACGCCGAAAGGATCGCCGCCTCAACAATCTCCTCCTCAGAGGCGTTCTGACCGTCCTTCAGAACGGTGGATGGGGCACCGACGACATCTGCGTGGAAGAAAAAGTCGTTCTGGTCGAGATATTTACGAACGATCGTTTCGTTGGTCCTCGCATCGCGCCCTGCAATCACAAGACGGCCGTTAGATGTGAAAGACCATCGGAAATGCTCATACCAGTCCCGCTTTCTCTTCTTCACGATCTCCACGGATTGTTTTTTCTCCTTCTCTTCCTCTTTGGGGGGATTCGCAATGAGTTCCTCCAGTTTGCGGATCTTGCGCTTGAGTTTCTTGGCACGTTCATGGTAGAGGGCGATGTTCTCCCAGAAGGATTTCCTGATGTCAAGCCGCAGCTCCACCGGCATCCCCGAAGGATTCGCGTATTCTGTCCTTGTTCTGCATTAACTCGTCCAGCACCTTTGAGAGTAGATCCTTGGACTCGGAGACCACGTCGTCCTTCCGCTTCTCCCCCTTCGCTATTAGATCCATGTCTGCCTCGAGTTGAGCAGTCATGTTGGGCGTGACGATGTCCGGCGCGTGGCGTTCGAGGACCTCCACGAGGCGACGACCGAGCTCCGTGGGCTTTATCCTCTTCTTTCCGGAGAGATACTTGCGGGCGAAGAGCTTTGCGACGATCTCGGCGCGGGTGCTCTTAGTCCCAAGGCCGAGCGCCTCCATACGTTTGATGAGTTCGCCCTGGGAGTAGCGGGAGGGCGGCTGGGTCTTCTTCTGAAGAAGTTTGACGGACTTCACGGTAACGGGAGCGCCGTCGGGCAGATCGGGAACCTCAACCTCCTTTATATTGATGGGGTAGACGGCCGTCCAGCCGCGCTGGACGATCTTCCGGGCCTCCGCAACGAATGGAACGCCGTTGATGTTGATATGGACCTTTCTGCGCTCCAATGTTCCCGGCGCCATGAGCGTTGCGAGGAAGCGGCGGGCGATGAGGTCATATACCTTCCTCTCCTTCTCGGAGAGTTTGCCCTTGGGCACATCTACCGGGTGTATAGGCGGGTGGTCCTCCGTCTTCCTGCCGGAGGATGGGCGGAACACGTCCTGTGCGAGGAGTTCCTCCGCAAACGGCTTGTATTCTGGGATCTTGGTGAGATTCGAAACGAGTTTGCGCAGGTTGAGAGAAGGTGGATACGTCTGGTTATCCGTGCGCGGATAGGATATGAGACCCTTCATGTAGAGTGACTCCGCAATGGACAACGCCTCTGAGGCGGAGATGCCGAGAATGTGGTTCACCTCGCGCAGGAACGTGGTGGTGTCGAAGGGGACGGGCCGGGGGATCTTGTCGCTGCGCCTCTCTGTTCGGACCACCCTACCCGTCTTTGCCTTCTTGGCCGTTTCGTAGAGCATTCTCGCCATGGGCTCCTGCCAGATCTGGCCTTCTGCGTAGTTAGCCTTGAAATCCACACCGCCGTCGCGAAGGATGGCCTCTATCACCCAGTAGGGAATGGGAACAAATCGCTCTATCTCCCTTTCCCGCTCAACGACGAGGGCGAGGGTTGGAGATTGGACGCGGCCCACGGAGAGGAAGTTCTTTCCCCTCCTGCCCGTGAAGAGGGAGATCGCCCTCGTCAGAACCGCGCCCCAGAGGAGATCGATCTCCCTGCGCGCGTAGGCAGAGGCTGCAAGGTTGTAGTCAGGTTCGCGGAGGTTCTCAAAGGCCCTCCTTATGTCCTCAGGCGTGAGTGCGGAGAAGTATGCGCGGCGAACAGGAACCCTTTTCTCGCGGAGGACGATCTCCGCAGCCTCAAGACCTATGGCCTCACCCTCGCGATCTGCATCCGTGGCGATGATTATTTCATCAACGTTCGGTGCAAGGGATTTCAACAGCTGAACGACGGTATACTCCGTGGCTTTCGAGAGTAAAGGAGCAGTGAGCAGATCCTTTAGCGTGTCCTCGCTCCATCTGTTCAACCCCTTGGGAAAATCGACGTCAATGATGTGGCCCTTCAGCGGAACAAGAATTGCAGGGTGGCCGTTGAACTCGAACTCCCAGTAGGGGTGCTTCTTGAACGTCTTCTTCACGACCTTGCCGCCGGATAGGATCGAGGCAATACGTGCGCCCGCCATGGGCTTCTCGGCAAGAATGAGTATCATCTTCTCGCCCCCAATGATCTCTGGGAGATCCTGTCTGATATATCTATGGGTTTGGATTCACTCTCCAGGGCGACGGATGATTTCATATCCAAAACGCCGTCCATCCTTCCGATCGTATCGGCTAACGTCCGAACCTCGTCCATGCTTGTGGTCACCGCCTTGACGAGAATGGGGTAGTCGCCAACGAGGAGATGCGCCTCGAGGACGTTGGGCAGACCGAGAACCCGCTGGAAAACGTTGTTTGCCATGGCTGGATCGGGTTTTATCTCGAAGAAAACAGTGTACTCATAGCCGATCTTCTTAAGATCAATATCGACACGGAACGAGCGTATGATTCCGCGCTGGACAAGTTTCTCCACTCGCTTCTTAACGGCAACGTCGGATATGTTCAGATTCCTAGCGATGTGGGAGAACGGTGTCCTAGCATCGGCGCTGAGGAAGCGGAGGATCTTGACGTCCATGGGGTCCAGTCCCTGCATGTAAGAATTCTTACCTCAAACTCTTTATATGGTTTGCATTTTTATCTTAACGATGGGCGTTCCGGAGAAATTCCTATCCGTTGCAGAGAAGCTCAGGGAACTGGGAGCCACGAACATCGAGATTGCATACGTATGGGATCGGACGAAGGAGAACGAGGGGTACAGGGACGACGCTAAGATACACGCCGCCCTGAAGGAGATAAACCCAGAACTTGCGGAACGCTTCTTCAAGGAGATGCGCATAAAGGTCTGGAGAACGGATTTTCGCCGTGAGCACTTCAACAGGAGAAGGATCGTCGAATCCCTCCTCCGCGAGACAAAAATAACGAGAGGCCTCGCCGAGAAGATAGCGAGGGAGGTGGAGGAGAAGATCCGATCAACGGACGCTTCCATAATTACGTCCCCGCTCATTCGGGAACTGGTCCTCGCGCGACTGATCGAAATGGGCATGACGGAGGAGTATTCCCGTTATATGCGCCTGGGAATCCCCGTGTACGATCTGGAGAAGGCCATGGAACGGGGCGATGTGGAAGAACGTGTTCTGGACAAGATCCTGGAGCAGTATGTGCTCTTCGAGGTGCTACCGCAGGGAGCGGTTGAACTCCTGCTGGACGGAATATGGAAGATAGAGGGGATGAGAAGACCGCACAAGCCGTATGCGAGGACATTCATACTCCGAACGCCCAACAGGAAGACGTGGCTCCGCGGACTGGCCAAATACCTCTCCGAACGGGACTACGTGGACACGCCCTCCGTGAACATACCGAGAAACATGGCAGGCGACGGGACAATAATGAACGTGGTGGACGCGCTGAAGGAGTTCGTCATATTCTGGTCAGAGGTGGATGTGCCCGGCGCGCAGAAATCGGGAATCCCCGTATACTCATTCGGGAAGGTGGATGCCAAAGTCGTGGCGGACGTCGTCAGAATAGACGCGGCGAAGATCTCCGAGTCCGTATCCTCCCTCCAGGCGATGGAGAGAACCGTTGAGACGATCGCGGAGGGAATAGAGGAGTATAGGGCGTTCAAGGAGCGCTTCGTCAAGAGAGGAGAGTTCCTGATCTTCGTCGATGGCGTTGACGCGGCGGCGAAGAACCTGATGGTGGAAAGGAAGAAAATAGAGGAAGTTTTCTCGGACTTAAAGCCGTTCCAGCTTGCTTAGCGCCGCCACGACGATGGGGTAGCGGTACAAATATGTTAAAACGACGTGAGTTGTCAGCCAGGGTATTGCAAGAAATGTCATGAGCGCCACGGCCAGAACAGAACCGAAGAGGCTACCAACTGTATCCACAAGGAAGATGGGAATGAGAAGGAGGAGTGAGAGGACGATGAACTCTAGCACGTGGGCCCACTGATCGCGCATGAGGGAAAGGGATGCCTTGAACGCGCCGGCGATGCTGTAACCGTCAATGGCCGCAATGACCGTTGCGTAGATGGCGAAGAGCGTGAGTATGAACGACAGGATTGCATCGATGGGATAGGGCACGTAGTTGTAGAGGAGGAACGTGATGGCATACATGATGGTCCAGAGGATGAAGATGCGGAAGCCGCGGATCGCAAAGTCCTCGCGGGAGAGATACGTCTTGTGGCCGAGGAACTCAGAAAGGTCCGATGCGAACCAGGTGAAGATGTATGAGAAGAGGAGGATCATAAGGAGGGCTGTAACGACCGTCGCGGTGTTGAGATCATAGGAGAGAATCGCAAGACCCCCCATAAAGTATCCCCCGACCAGAGCGAAGAGCGCAGCCACAAAGAGCATGAACGAATACTGGAAGGAGCGCGACGGCTCGACAAATGCAGCCCTGAGGGATGTGGCGATGAGTGCCATGTAAAAATATACTCAATGATAGGTTAAAAGAGCAGAGGATTCTCGTGAAAGGGTTCAACACCCTCCTACGAAGGTTTAAAAGCGCTACCATACCCACATACTACCGGAGCCGAGGGGTG
>CAYZOD010000003.1:0-16597 GCA_964480165.1 uncultured archaeon | reverse complement strand
GCGCGTGCAGGGCATCGCCCGGCCAAAGAACTTGGCCAAGCCCAGCCCCGGCGTTCCCTCTGACCATTGCATCCTGATTGTGCATGGAGCGGTGGGCGCGACCCATTTATATTTCTGATTTTCCAACAATATTCTCATGCCTGCCGAATCCCTTGGAGTTACGACGAAGAAGGAAGAGAACTTCTCCGACTGGTATACGGAAGTTGTGAGAAAAGGGGAATTCATGGATCAGAGAACGCCCGTGCGCGGCTGTGATGTTTACATGCCGTGGGGCTACGCGATCTGGGAAAACATCATGCACTTTGCCGACTCCCTCTTCAAGGAACACGGCGCAAAAAATGCATACTTCCCCACGCTCATCCCCGAATCGCTTCTCACGAAGGAGGCGAAGCACTTCGAGGGGTTCACCCCCGAGGTCGCATGGGTAACCGAGGCGGGCAACTCTAAACTCGGAGAGCGCCTTGCTCTACGCCCAACGAGCGAGACGATCATGTATTACATGTTCTCCCAATGGATTCGGTCCTACAGAGACCTCCCCCTCCGAATTAACCAGTGGGCCAACGTGTTTCGCTGGGAAACAAAGGCCACGCGTCCTTTCCTGCGTTCTCGTGAATTTCTTTGGCAGGAAGGCCATACGGTCCATAGAACACTTGACGAGGCGGATCAAGAAGTCCTTGATATAATTGAGATCTACCGGAGGATCTTCGAGGAAATTGCTGCCCTTCCATCTCTCCTTCTTCGCAGAACGGAGCAGGATAAGTTTGCAGGCGCGTTGTACACCGTGGCGTTCGATACATTCGTTCCAGAGGCAGGTCGTGTGCTTCAGCTCGGGACTGTGCACAACCTCGGCCAGAACTTTGCCAAGGCGTTCGGTATAAACTTCCTCGATCGTGACGGGAAGGAAAAGATTGCGTGGCAGACGAGCTGGGGCATCTCCACCCGTTTGATCGGAGGAATCATAGCGATTCACGGCGATGACAAGGGTGCGGTCTTGCCGCCACGCGCAGCGCCGGTTCAGGTGGTCATCATACCGATTATCTTCAAGGGTAAGGAGGAAATCGTCCTGAACGCCGCGAGGGACGTTGAAAAACGCTTGAGAGAACTGGGCATCCGCGTGGAACTGGACGACAGGGATGACTACACCGCCGGCTGGAAGTTCAATCACTGGGAGCTCAAGGGCGTTCCTTTGCGCATCGAGGTCGGGCCGCGCGACGTCCAGAACGGTGGATTCACTGTGGTTCGCAGGGACACCGGCGAAAAGCAGTTCATGAAGGTGGAGGACATTGAAAAGATTTTGGAACTACTTGAACGGATTCAGAATGATCTGCTGGAGCTTTCAAGGAAGAAACTGGAGGACGCTATCGTCACCGTCCGGACCCAGGAGGAGCTCAAGAACGCTATTAACGAGAAGAAAATCGCCCGTTCCTTCTGGTGTGGCGATCCTGAGTGTGAGGATAAGGTAAAGGAGATCACTGGCGGTGCGGAGATCAGGGGGACGAAGTTCCTAGAGATCGAGCACGCCGAAGGCGAGAAATGCGTGGTCTGTGGACGGGAAGCGCACCACGTTGTCTACATCGCCAAGAGCTACTGACGGAAGATCTCGTATGTTACCCTCTTTTTCTCTACTGCTTCTCTGATTCTTCTCTCGTTTTCATTCAGGTTTGCCTTCCCACTCTTCACCTCCACAAAGACGATGTTGACCTCCTTTCCTTCGCTCAGTCCGTCAAACACTATGAAGTCTACGGGGTTGCCTATGAATCTTGCGTCCTGCGGATTGTATGGGAAGTTCTTGAGGTATGGTGCGAGCTGCTCAACGATTCTACCCTTCTTCACGTCGAAGGATCTCTTCAAGGAACGTAGTAACCCACGGTAGCGGATCTCGAGAATGATGTATGCTACTCCAAAGCCAAGGAGTATTCCTGCGAGGAGGTATATGAACATGATATAAGAAAAGATGCGGGCAGTTAAAAGCATGGACACGATGAACGATCTTCGCATTCAGTGGCTTGAGCGGCTCTTCGGGCGGATCCAGAAGTACTGCAAGAGCGGCGTGATAAAGGACAAGAACAAACTCTGCGATCAGATCGAGAGCAAGATAAAGGAACTAAAATACTCTTATGCCGATGAGGAGGGCATTCTTCAATATACAAACTGGATTTTAGAACGATTACGGGAGTTGCAATCCATGCCCATCGGTTCAGAAGAGACAAGGCGCTGGCTGGATTATATGATCTCGGAACTTGAGGACTATCCGAGGAAACTGAAGATAAACGTTGCAGAGCCCTTCCAGATCTTCAGATACAAGTTCGTTGAGATCGTTTCCGTTTCCAAACACCCATCCCTTGATAATTTGCGAGTTACGAAGGTGCGCGATGGAGAAGGAAGAGAATACGTTGTTATAACGAACATAAAGGACGTTAAAGAGGGTCAGAAAGCAGCTACCGTGTTTTTACCACCCCGCGAGTTCGGGGGGATCTGGAGCGAGGCGATGTTCGTCGCTTTGAACGTGAGCAAGCCGGATGAGATAGGAATAGAAAAATTGAGAGAGCTGGATCAGTACTTCTTCCAGGTGTGAACATGCTCTTTGAGAAGCCCGCGAAAAAGGTAGCTAGGGAAATCGTCCGAGAGCGATGGAAGAGAGTCATCGCACAGCATCCGGAATTTAAGAATTACGAACGGGAGTTAGAGCGGCTTTTCACAGTAGAACCGTATCTGGAACGGAAGTTGCTACACAGGGCTGCCATGGAACTCCTCGTGACGCCAGAAGGTGAGTTGGGGCGAATAAAGAAAAAGTACATGCTCACTGATGAGGAGCTGAAAAAAATTAGGCGATACCGCGAGCTGGCACGAAAGAAGAGCTTCCTAACTGCGCTACAAGATCTTAAAGGCGTTCTGGAGGGGCATGAGGGCTTGAAAACACTCGGAGCGCGGGTACAGCTTTTGCACAAGTCGGGATTAACTCAACCTCTGCACGGGAAGGTCCATCTGAGTGCAGATGAAGAAACGATCTACCATGAGCTTGCCCATGCCATTGTTCCGGCGTATCTAATGCGTGTTATGCGAATTGGCCCTGGCGCTGCTAGGATAATGTCTGCAATAATACCACCCCACGAGGACGAAGCATTTGCCTTCGCGGTTAGTCATCACTACCTTGGTTTGGAGCCAGATGATGTATTCTTTCAGTGGGTGGAGAAAAAGTACGGGGAGAAGATGGATAAATGGGACCAGAAATCATTTGAAAGAAAGTATTGGGTGTATAGAAAGGTGTTGAAGGAGAATGGACTCCACGCAGCCCTTAAAGTACATGTCGGCGTTTAATCCTTTCTCAACACCATCATCTCGTGATCCTTTTCATAGGGCTCTATATTTACCTCTTCGACCACCTTGAGACCCTTCGACGTGAAGAACTCGCGGAACTCCTTGAACACTTGGGCGGGATCCTTCGTCACGTCCACGGATCTGGACTTTATGGCGATGTATGCGTAGCCACCCTTCTTTAGGAATCGATCAACGTTCTTCCACAGTATCTCTGCCTGGTTCGGTGCTGCTACGTCCTGATAGACGATATCCACCCCGCCTATCTCGTCTATGAACTCTCGCACCTCTTCAGGATAATCTTCGGGCTTCGACGCGTCCGCCAGGATTGGGAGAATGTTTCCTCTCTCCTCTGCGACGGCGATGATCTTCGGCATCACGCGTGGGGCAACGTCAACGCCAATAATCGCCGAGTCGTCGCCGAGAATGTCGGAGATGTGGGATGCTGTTGTCCCCTCAGCAATGCCGAGGTAGAGAACGTTCGCTCCCGGTGTGAATGCCCACGTTTTCAGCCCGTTCTTTATTGCGGCGGCGAGTTTGGAGCGGTAGGGATTCCAGACGCGGTATTCGACGCCGTCAATCTTTATGAGTTGCTCTCCGTAGACCTTCTTCCCCGGAACGCGGTTCTTCGTAAGAATCTTGCCCTCATACTCCCAGACGCCCGGGAAGATCTCCTTCAGCTTCGCCATAAGAAGAAGTAGGGGGAAGGGTTCTTTATCGCTTGCCCTTTCTTCCCTTCTTGCCCTTGAATTTCTTGAACTTCTTTCCCTTCTTCGGTTTGGCCGGCTTGGTCGCGCGCTTTGGCGGATTCGGATACTTCTCCTTTATCTCCTCGACGCGCTCCTCGATCTCCTTGACAAGTTTCTCGGATATGTCCTTCCCGCCGAAGTAGTCCTCGCGTGCGGCGATTGCCAGTTTTGCCGCTATTGTTCTTGCAATCTTGCCGCGCTGCCACCTCTTTGCGGAACGGACTAATGGGTGCTGGAAGAGGATACCGTGCTTGGGTGGCGGCGTCCCCTTTGCGAGGTGCTTGAACAGGGCCTTCTCCGCTCCGAGGACCTGTATCGTAGATGCGGGGAGCATGGCAAGTTTCTTCAGACCACCTGCCTTTGACAGCAGGCGTGCACCGAGGAGCGGACCGGCAACCGCAGCCACGTTGGGCGCAACTGCCTTCATCTGCTCACGGATGTAGTCCGCCAGACGCTCCCTCATTTCACGCAGTTCCTTTATTCTTGAGGCGAAGTCCCTGAGCATCTCGAGGTCTTTTCCCTCGAGGGCGGTGCCCATTGACTGCGGGGCGATCTCTGAAACGCGCTTCGCCAGTTTCTCGCCGAGGATGTCGACGATAGAATCCTCGCTCATCTTTTCCCTTGATGTGATCTCCGAGACGAGTGTCACAAACTTTTCGTGGTCCTTCACGATCTGGTTGATCTCTGGGAAGTGCAGGCCATACCACTCGCGCAGACGCTCAACAAGAAGGTTATACGCCGCGTCCAGATCGTCCAACGCCTCGATCGCCTGAATGATGTAGCGATCCTTTTCAGTATACGCTTCCTCAACGCGCTTCTTCGTTTTCTCCATCACCTTTTTCCTCAGCTCGGCCAGCTTCGTCATTGGTTTCACCGTTATTATGTAGTGCGGGAAGAGATTTAATTCCGGGGGGTTCCCAGACCGCATCGATTTTGTATCCACAGCGGGGGCAGCGTCCATTCTCCGTTCTGTCCTCCGTGTAGTAGCCGTGGCGCACGATTACAGGGGCACCGCAGTTCGGGCAGTAGGTCGTTTCGTACTTCGGGTCGCCTATGTTCCCCAGATACACGTAGGGCAGCTCTTCCCGTGCTATCTCGTAGAAACGGATCAGCGTGGCTATCGGTGTCGGCGGAACGTCTCGCATGCGGTAGTGTGGGAAGAATCGACTTATGTGCAGGGGTGTTTTCGGGTCAATATCTTTTAGGAACTCCACCACCTCGTTGCGGAACCATTCTTCCCTGTCGTTCCAGCCAGGGACCACAAGGACAGTAACCTCCACGTGGAAGCCGTACTTTTTGGCCAAACGGATGTTCCGGCGGACGACCTCGACGTCCGTCCCGCCAGTCACCTTTTTGTAGAACTCCGCGTCGCCCTTGAGGTCAATGTTCATGGCGTCCAGCCACGAACGCATATCTTTCAGGACCTCCTCCGTGAAGTATCCGTTGGTGACGAAGACGTTGCTCAGGCCGTGTTTCTTCGCCAGAACGCCGATATCCCTTGCATACTCGTAGAAGATCGTTGGTTCCACGTAGGTATAAGCGATGGACGGAACGCCTATGCGTAACGCCTCTGAAACGATACGCTCTGGTGGGACATAGGGCGTGGGTACATCCTCTGGTCGTGCCTGTGATATCTCCCAGTTCTGACAGTGGAGGCATTTGAAGTTACAGCCCACCGTTGCAAGGGAGAGGATATCCGTCCCAGGAAGGAAATGGAACAAAGGCTTCTTCTCTATGGGATCCACGGCAACAGTGACGGGATGGCCATAAACAAGCGAGTATAATGTCCCTCCTCTGTTCTCACGTACGAGACAGACACCCCTACCGCCGTCTGGAATGATACAGCGCCGCTCACATAGGTTGCACCGAACTTTGTTATCCCCTAACCGCTCGTAGAAGAGGGCCTCGTGTGCTTCCACAACAAATAATAATCCGGAGGGTGTATTTAATGCGTGGGTATCCAGCACATGCTGCGCAGAGAGGTGCGATCTCACATAAAAGAAGCACTTCGAAAGGCACCTGAGCTGGACACATTGTTAGGGGGCAGACGAGAGCCCCTGCTCAAGAGGTCTGCGTATTGGGGGGAGCGAAAAGAGATTGAGGCGCGCGAGAAAGAGATGCTCGATCTTATCTACATCTTGGCGAAATATCCTCGAGCCACTGTTCCTGGGCTCCCCCTCTGGATAAATGAGTACCCGCGTGCAAAGGCAATTGCAAAATGGGCAAAGAAAAGGAATATTCCGCCAGATAAGGCCCTCGCTCTAATGATACGGAAGGAGGGCGCACAGTTTGGCGAGAACATCCTCAGATCCGTAGCAGATTCTGGAAAGGGTGCAGGGGGATTTGCCCACTATGACGGCAGTATTGAAATTACGTCCAGATCTGCCAAGGACGAAACATATCTACATGAGATCGGCCACCAAGTGGCGTATCGGCAAAACCGGCCGCTGTTGTGGGAAGTAAATGAGGCGTTTGCGGACGCAATGGCGAACGCCTTGCACGGGCCCGAATGGGTATCAGAGTATAAATCCACTGAGTGGAAAAAAGCATACGGGCGCTTTGACAAGAAGCGATATGAATTTGCGCTCAGGCTGTTCAAATGGGTGAAAAAAAGATACGGCATTCGGGCAGCGTACTCTGCTATTCCCTTTGTGAACGCGGTTGCAAGGATTGTCCGGCTCAAGCGATAAAAACCCGTTCCGACAAAATTCTATGCATGGTTGACAAGAAGGCGCTGAAGAAGAAGTTCCGCGAGGAGTGGGAGAAACATTACAAGCTTCCGTTCTTCGAGGAGATGGGATTCATCCGAAAAACGTGCAAGAAGTGTGGACAAACATTCTGGACGCTCGATCCGGACCGCGAGGTCTGCGGCGAGCCGGATCACAATGGCTATCAGTTCATCGATAATCCTGCAGGCAAAAAACGCTCGTACACCGAAACGTGGGATGCGATGGCAGATTTCTACGCGAAGAACGGACACACTGTCATTGACAGGTACCCTGTCGTGGCACGCTGGCGAGACGACCTCTACTTCACGATCGCGTCCATCGCCGTCTTCCAGCCCTATGCAGTTGCAGGAGAGGTAGATCCGCCGGCAAACCCGCTCCTCATCCCTCAGCCCTGCCTTCGCTTCAAGGACGTGGAGAACGTTGGACTTTCGGGGCGTCACTTCACGAACTTCGTTATGGTGGGCCAGCACGCCTTCAACACGCCTGAGAATGAGGTTCTCTGGAAGAACGAGGCCATTGAACTCATCTTCCGCTTTATGACAGAAGTCGTGGGTATTCCGAAGGAGGAGATCGTCTTCCACGAGGATGTCTGGGCAGGCGGCGGCAACTTCGGCCCATCCATCGAGTACTTCGTCCGTGGACTAGAGCTAGGGAACGTTGTGTTCATGCAGTTCAAGGAGACGGAGAATGGCTACGAACAGCTACGGACAAGAGTCATTGACCATGGTATCGGCCTCTCAAGATTCGCATGGATATCCAACGGGACGAGGACTGCATATGATGTTGTATTCCCATCTGTTATGGGCTATCTTCGTGAGTTTTACACGCCGGACGTACCGGACGAGGTGCTCAACGAGTTCGCCAAGATGAGCGGATCCCTGAACTTCGACGAAGTGGATGATATGGGGGCGCTCATGCGGGAGATCGAGGGGAAGCTCAATTATCCAGGATTCTTCGAGCAGTACAGGCCCTATGCGGACCTCTATGCCATTGCGGATCACACAAAAACACTTCTTCTGGCGATCAACGACGGTGCATTCCCATCCAACGTCGGCGGCGGCTATAACTTAAGGGTTCTTGCCAGACGCATTTTCTCGGCCATGGAGCGCTACGGCTGGGACATAGATCTCGCGAAACTCTTTGAGCTCCATGCAAAGGACGTCGCACCCATGTTCCCCGAACTGCGCGAAGCGGTCGCCCTCGCGGCTGACGTCATGGATGAGGAAAGGCGGAAATACCACGAGAGCAAGCGCAAGGCGAAGAGCCGCGTACTTACCCTCGTCAAAAAGAAGGGATCTCTTGACGTTGAGGATTTCGTGACGCTCTACCAATCCTATGGTGTCACACCGGAGGATGTGAAGGAGATAACGGGCATCCAGCCGCCCGCCGGCATTTACTCCACCATAGAAGAGAGTGGGAAGCAGAAGAAAAAAGAGAAGAAAGAGAAGAACGTCCCAGACGCCGACGACTACCCGAAGACAGAGGCGTTATACTATAACGATCCGTACCTCTTTGAATTCGAGGCGCAGGTCCTTGGAACAATCGGTGACTGGGTGATCCTCGACAGGACTGCCTTCTATCCAGAGGGTGGAGGACAGGACGCCGACACTGGTGAGTTAAACGGCGTTCCCGTTGTGGATGTTCAGAAGACAAATGGCGGTGTGATTCTTCACCTCGTGGAGAACGCGTCGAAGTTCAAGCCCGGCCAGACCGTTGTGGGAAGGGTGAATGCCCTTAGACGGTTGCGACACACGCGGCATCACACCACGGCTCACCTCATCCTTGCAGCGGCGAAGAGAGTCCTTGGCAAGCACGTCTGGCAGGCCGGAGCCCATAAGAGCGAAGACATTGCCCACATCGATCTCACTCATTACCGCAGGATCACCGACGACGAACTAAGGGAGATCGAGCGCATCGCAAACGAGTTAGTCATGCAGAACATCGAGGTGAAGACCTACTGGATGGGCAGGACAGAAGCGGAGCAGAAGTTCGGTGTGACGCTCTACCAGGGCGGCGCCGTTCCCGGCAAGGTGCTGAGACTCGTTGAGATTCCCGGTGTTGATGCAGAGGCCTGTGGCGGCACGCATGTCAGGCGAACGGGCGACATAGGTATGATAAAGATCGTCAAGAGGGAAAGTGTTGCCGATGGCGTTGAGCGCATCATATACAAGAGCGGCGACGTGGCACTACGGTTCGTGCAGGAACGTGAGGGCAAGCTGAGGGAAGCGGCGAACATTCTCCGCGTTCCTGTGGATGATGTGCCGTCAGCGGCGGGGAAGATGTTCAACCAGTGGAAGGACGCGGAGAAGCGGGCGGAAAAACTGGCGGAGAAACTGATCGAATACGTTATCCGCTACGAAAAGGAAAGAGTGATCCTCCTTCCGTACCTCGACCAGAAAATGGCTGAGCGAATCGCAGAGGCAAAGGGTAAACCTCTAATCCTCATTGGCCGTAGCGGAAAGCCCAACGTCTTCGTCTACGCGGATAATGCAGGGGAGGTTATCCATAAGCTCGGCGTACGCGGAGGAGGAAAGGGAGAAAAGGCCATGGGCGTCACAGACGACCCAGACGGCGTATACAGGAAGGCGAGGGGGGTGTTCTGACGCTCTCCTTCCTCCTCGTGGAGTCTGCCCTTGAACTTGTCCCAAAACCCCTTCGCCACCACCCTGCGATCCGGTCCTGGTGCAGACGGTTTGGTAGAAAGCCATGCGAGGCTGTGTTGGACAAGAACTACATGCTCGATGCAATGAAGGATCTTCCCGACCGGGAGCGAAGGGGGAGACCGGATATTGTCCATTACTTCCTTCTGAACGTTCTTGAATCTCCCGCGGGAAAGGAGGGGCTCGTGGACGTTTACGTCCATACGTATGACGGCCAGGTGTTCTACGTCGAACCTGAAACGAGGGTCCCGCGGTCCTATGCGCGCTTCGTGGGGATAATGGGCCAGGTTCTGCGCGGAGAGGACACACCGAGGATTCACCCCCTGGAGAAGAGTCCACACGATATCATCGCCGAGAAGAAGCGTTCGGGGTACGTGATCGTCGGGCTGGACGAGGACGGCACGCTGGCGAAACCCGAGGACGTTCTCGAGCGGAACAGCCTCGTGATCATAGGTGGGTTCCCCCACGGTGATTTCAGGGGGGCGTACTCGGCGGAGAGGTGGATAAAAATTGGCGAAGAAGTTTACCCCAGCTGGGTTGTCGGCGCTGAGGTCGTTGCTGGCTGGGAGCGGAGATTTCTATTCTCCTGGTGATGTGCTTCCCTCCGCGAAGGGTGCGTATATCCTTGTCTTCCGGCTAACGGGGACGGTACGGGCAAGAACGAAGTATGGTTTCACAGAACTGAAACCGGGTGTGTATGCATATGTGGGCAGTGCGTTCGGACCTGGAGGACTTCGAGCAAGGATCTCGCGCCACTGGCGAAGGGAGAAGAGGGTGCACTGGCATATAGACTGGATAACAACATCGGAACGGTGTAAACACGTCGGCGTGCTTGTCTTTCCAAATGAGCGAATAGAATCAGATCTTTCGAATCTTCTTGGGCAGAGATTTGACTCCATTCCCGGCTTCGGTGCTTCTGACAGTCGGGAGGATTCGCATCTCTTCATACTATCTGGAGAGGATCAGCAGTAGCCGTTCGTTATAAAACTCCCATGCGTTTTCTGGCTTCTCCCACAGGTTGGCCGGGGGAATACAGCCTTTTCCTGCTATGAAAAAGCGATCGTAGTCCTTTACGGGGATGTTGTTCTCCTTGTAGATGTTCATGTCCTCCATATACGCGGGGAAGCCTACACCTCGCATCACTACCGCTTTGTATCCCTCTTCCAGCATCTCTACGTATTTCTGCTGTAGATCCGGGTTGTTCTCCGCGCCGGGCGGTGGAGCGATGGCATTGCCTCCCATGCATATGAGCGGCACCCAGACGTTGCTTATGTACGTGCAGTTTGCGTCCATTTTCTCCACAGCGGTGGCGTATATGCTTTTTGAGTCCCATGAGAACACGGGATAGACGAAAATAAATGCAACGGCAATGTTCGACAGAAGCAGGACATACTTGAGATTCTTCGGCCAATCTACACGCGCCGCAGAGAGCGAAAGTGGCAGCAGTGCAGGGATGTAAAATCTAGGCCATTGGACGAGTGCAATGCCCGCGAAGAGCAGCGCCGCGATCAGCATCAGTCCTGTCCAGACGTTCATGCCGAAGAGTCCGAGAACGGTTGTGGGTAGCGTTGTTCGCAGCAGGTGATCAATGCGCGGGATCTTCAGGGTTGTCGGGTTGAGGTATGAGTTTACGTAGAGAAAGTCGATGTAGCTGGCCAAGGGATGGCCGAATGCGAGGTGCTGCCAGATGGACCACATTATAAGGGGAACGCCAAAGCCGAGCAGATGTATTCCTGCCAGTTTCCAGCCCTTTGCATACTGTCTCCATGGCAGGAAGAAGGGGATGAAGTAGACAAAAGCGTAGCGCGATAGGAATGCCAGGGAGAACAGCACACCTGCGTATGCCGCTTCGGAAAACGCTGCCCCCAACAGTATGAACGAGAACGCGAGGAGTTCGGTTCCTGTTTCGACAAAATAAGGCCATGAGAGTGCGGGCAGGAAGAGCGCTATGAGGAGCAGGGGATCAAACCCCTTCCTTCTCGCGTATATGTAAAGCGATGCTCCGAAGAGGAAGGTTACCGCGACGATGTATCCTTGAAACCCGAGCGTAGCGTTAAGCAACGATGGAATGGGTGCCCTCAGGGCCTCATAGTACGTGTTCTCCCCCAGCAGCCGTTTCCCTGTCAGCATGTATGCGCAGGGATCCCATGCCACCTTGTTGTGCCAGAAGAGGAACGCGAAAGCGGTGACTGCGAGGATGTAAGCTATGAAGAGGAGATCATCCCTTTTCACGCTTCCTCACCGCCACGAAGTAGTAGTGCCTGCTTCTGTCCGTTTCCCTCAGGGATGCCACGAGGGGAGAGACCTCCTCAACCTCCCTTCCGTCCTCCATTATGACCTCCGGCGGCTTGTGCCAGGATGCTCGCTCCCCCATGAGGACGTTTTCTTCCCCGTATTCTCCCGCGATCTTCTCAAACCTCTCCTGCGCCTCTTCCCTTTCCGAAGAGCGGAAGACCATCTCAAAGAGTTTCCGTCTCTCGATCGCCTGCCACCATCTGTTATTTGTTTCCCTGAACGCTTTGATGAGTGCCACGTCATCCATTTCAGCGATTTCCTTTGGTTTGTAGTAGTTCAGGAGTTCCCCCACTGCCCGCACAAACATCTCGTTGGCTATGAGCACCGTTTTATGGAAGTAAAGCGCGTCCCCAAGTATGAACCGCGAGACGAAGATGTGCTCGACGTTTGGGAGGATCTTATACCTTGCCAGCAGTTTTCCATCCTTTATCGCCACGTTCCTGACGATTCTGTCCCATGCAATCTCCCCCACGGCCACCCCTGCGAAGTATGAATCTCTCCTGAGATAGTCCAGCCGGTCAGACCCTATGCCCCCCGTCACGAGCGGGTTTTCGGCGGCATTCAGCACGTCCTTTGCGGAAAGAACAGTATCCTCGAGGATTTCGGGGAGAACTTCCTTCGAGCGTTCTTCGTGATCGAATCTGTACCTGTTCTTCCTCAGCGCATACTCGCTAAGGTGTGAGAACGGTCCGTGGCCAACATCGTGGACGAGGGCATATGCAAGCGTTTCCAGAGATGTGGTTGCGTGTGCAGTTATGTGGTAAACGCCCAGTGAGTGGCAGAAGCGCGAATGGGTTGCGGATGGATACACAATCTCCGCGAGGGCTAACTGTCTCACCCTTCTCAGTCTCTGCATGTATGGATGGTCGATTATGGGCAGCAACTCTTCGGGTATGAATATCTCCCCATGGACCGGATCGCGTATGTACTTTCCTGCCACGTAAAAAATACGTGCAGGTATAATTAATACGTGAGGATTGGCACGTGCGGATGGGGGCGTCTTCCCGCTCGCCAGCTCGGTATTTCGGACTACTCTTCCCTTCTGGAGGCGTACTCTCGCCTGTTCGATGCGGTCGAGGTTAATTCTACCTTTTACCGCATCCCCCGCGAAAACACTGCGAAGCGCTGGCGTTCCACAGTTCCCGATGACTTCGCATTCACCGTTAAGATGTACCGCGGAATAACACACGAGAGGTGCTTTGTTGGTGTTGATGACCTTCTCGAATCGTTCCTCCGCGTTGTCCGGGCACTGAACGCCCCCATTATCCTTATTCAGACCCCGCGGTCGTTTCGGCAGACGGCAGAGCATGTGCAGAAGGTCCTCGATTTCCTCTCAATTCTCCCTTCGGACATCGAGTATGCCCTTGAACTCCGCGGGTGGACGTATGATGAGCGTTTCTCCAACTGGATCTGGGTAGTGGATCCCTTCGCGGAAATGCCCCCTGAACAGGATGTTTACTACTTCCGGCTGCACGGTTCGCCCCCCGGCGAGCGGATGTACCGTTATCGCTACAGCGACACCGACCTCCAGTGGTTAAAGGAGTTTGTGTCTACTCTTTCGGGGGATGTCTGGATCTTCTTTAACAACATCTGGATGTACGAGGATGCACTGCGCTTCAAGGAGATGATGAGTAATGGATGACGTGGATCGCCGCCTCGAACGGGCAGGGAAGAAGGGGCATCGCTACGTTAAACGCTCGTTCGATCGGCGGAAGGAGCGTATTCGCGCAAAATGGCTAAGCATTGCCGCGGAGATCCTTGAGGACTTCAGGGAATACCTGAACGAGAAGGTGGGGTGCTGATGCCGGTTTTCCGCGGTCCCTTAGAGGAAGTGGAGGACTTCGAGCGGAAACTCGCCAAGAAACTCGTCCACGTGGCGGAACGCAACTACGAGGAACGGGTGAGGAGGGAGGTTGCAATCTTCGTGCTCAGGCATCTTGTGGCAATGGCCCGTGAGTGCGAGGAGAAGAAAGATGATCTGCTTTTGGGGAGGATTGGGCAGCCACGCTGACCGCCCAAGAGCCTGACCCCGAGGCGATGGAATTTGAGGAAAACTGTTTAAAGGGCCTCATGGAGGACCACCTCATCACTGATCAGTAGGGGTAAATTCATCATCGGCCCTACAATTTTGGAAAATTCAAAAATAAAAAGAGTTGCTGCCAAATTATATATTGGTGGTTCCATGGACGGAGGGTGGAGAGAGATTGAACGTGGGGCAGTACTCACGGCGGGTGAAGCGGCGGAGCGAGCGCCGAAACTCTTCGGCATTCCTACGGGAGTGGAAGGGCTCGACGATCTGTTCTACGTAACCCGCATTGAGGGAGGCACACCAGTTCGCACCCCGCTCGGCGGAATCCCGTCTAGAGCAGTTATAAACATCACGGGCGTTCCGGACACTGGTAAATCCCTCATAGCGGAACAATTCACAGTCAAACAGGCGTCCCTTGGATATCCCGTGGCGTTCATAACTGTGGAGAGCCCTGCACCCTTCGTAACCCAGGGACTGATGCAGCGCGCGGCCGCAATGGGCATAGACTGGAAAGGCATCGAGGATAACATAATACTCATAGACGCTGCATCGAACTCCCGCCTCAGGGATGATGTGGATGTGCTCCTAGATACCCTGGCGTTTGCAATACGGAACTACGACACAAAATCCGTGGTTATAGACTCGATAACAGGCCTCTTTGAGTCAAAGGAAATGCTCGCAAGGAATATCGTGAGGAGGATCTTCAACTTCCTGAAAAAATGGGGGCAGACAGGGATATTCATATCCCAGAAACGCAGCAATCAGGAGGAGGAGAGCGCGGAGGCCGCGGGAGGCTATGCCGTTGCCCATATTGTGGACGGAACAATCGTCCTCCACAAGCGACTTATCATGCGTCCGTGGGAGGAGGAAACCTATGGAGTACCCATTGGGGATGTCCTTAGAACGATCAGGATAGATGGAATGCGGCTCTGCGGCCATGACACGCGAACGCACCTGATGGAGATAACAGAGGCGGGACTCGTTAAGGTCGGACCTCCCCTGTCAGAGGTCGTGAAAAGAAGGAGGGGGTGATAGTATGGTAGTAGTCTTGAACGAACCCACGGTGCGGGAGAGTGTGGATGATCTTGCATTCAAGGTGTTCATAAAATCCCTTGAGATCCTCGGTGGCCCACGGAAACTCGTAGAGTATCGGAATCTAACGTGGGTGCCATCGCTCATGGCTGCCGCGTACGCGGTAGTCCTCCACGACAAGGGCAAGACCGCCGAGGAAATCGCCGAGTTCCTTGGAATGACAAAGCAAACGATCAAGCGCATGTTGTCGGCGGACCCTGACGAGGTCATGGCAAAGCTGCGCGGAGAAATAATGGAAACGGACGAGCACACGGCGGGAGGCATAGCAAAGGAGGCGTGGGGGCGAATAAAGGCAGGGGAGGATATAAACATAGCGCTTGGGACAGCTCAGAAGGCAGTTGAGGCGATAGGTCCAGCGTGGGCAGTACTTGTGCTAACGCGAATACGTGGAATTGACTTTCCGATCAATGGTCCCGAACTGCTGCGCGAACGCCTGGAGGGAATTGAGATAAACGGTAAGCCTGCTGAAGAGCTCGTATCCAAAATAGAGTATCCGGTCAGAAGCCCGGCTGAGCTCCTGCACAGGATTAAGAGGGCTGCCGAGCATCAGGAGTAGGATTCCACCTCCCTTTCCAGTTTTTTGTATATGACGTACGATGTTACTCCGAAGGGTATTGTCAGCGCGATGAGGTACCTTGTCAGATCCACGGGGCCCAGTTCTATTATTTCCGCTTTTTCAACAGCGTATGCGAGGAGGAGAGCAACGGTGAACGCTATGCCCTTTCCCACTGACACGTAAAACGATCTACCAACTGTGAGTGCCTTGGATCTGTGTTGGACGACGCGGTAGAGTGTTGCGGAGATGGCTACTCCGAATGTGTTCGTCAGTCCCCGCCCTATCTCGAGTATCGACGCCGTGATGGGTGATGGGAATGCGGACAGAATTGCCGTGAAGAGGGAGTTCCCGAGATATGTGATCCTCCCTAGCCCGAATGCCCTCTTCCTGTCGAAGTATCGGGCGATTATGAGGGAGAACACTGCCATTGCGGCAGCTATTGCTGTCTTCAGTGCTCCGAAGAGCATTACGCTCCCGCCGAAGACGATGTATATGAAGATGGGGATTACCCACGTGAATCCATACTGTATACCGTCGGAGATGTGCAGGTCGCGATACGGAACCCTCAGAACGTCCCTCATTGCGTACGAAACCTTGTGCGTCTCTCCGAACCGCGAAAGAAGATACAGCGATCCGATCACGGTTCCTATAAATATTACCGCATAGAACGCGTGGAACCCGATCGCCCCAATGATGATGGCGGACACGAGCGGGAGGAGAATTGACGTGAAACTCTGCAGAACCTGGAGTCCCGCTACTTCTTCCGCTGAGTCCCTCTGCCTTCCGAAGATGCCGAATGACGTGTGGTAAGCATCCCAGTACAGCGCAGCGGAAAGCCCTTCCAGAACTCCGTAGAAGAATACTGCCGCGATGCTCATCCCCAGAAAGTAGACGAAGAAGTACTCCGTTCCTGCTAGGACGATGCTGAGGAACATCGCCCACTCTACACCATGCTTTCTAAGCACCCATAGGTTGAAGGGACGCGTGGGGAGCTTTGCCAGCGACTGCGAGAGAAGCATGTATAGAAACACGAGGAACAGTGATGCTGTCTCCTTGTATATGAAGAGTGGGAGGAAGAGGCCCCCAGTTACCGTGAGTATCGTTCGTACGAACGCCAGAATGTAAAAATGCTCTACTTCTTCGGGCAGCTTGAAGAAGTGAATGTGGGGAAT
>CAYZOD010000002.1:0-17863 GCA_964480165.1 uncultured archaeon | reverse complement strand
TCCTCGGCCGCGTTTTCGGCGGAGGGAATGAGATCGTCTCCCTTGAAGTGAAGTTCATCCCCGTCTGGGAGGTAACGTATTCTGTCTTCGCCGAGCCGCGCCGCGTCGAGACGGGCGTGACGTATATAGATGGTTATCACGGCGAGTTCATACACGTGAACAACAAGGGCAAGATCTTCTTCTCCAAGGGCCTTAAGCACATATACAAACTCCCAAGGAACCAGACGAAGATCGTCGCCTTCCTCTACCACCGTGGGAAGGAAGGCGCAAACCTCTCCGAAATCATCGCAAGGGGGCACGTGCCTGCAGACCTTGCGGAGAGGGACGTCGAACTCCTTAAGAATGCACAGTTCATCCGCGAGGAGAACGGCAGATACTACATGAACATGGATCTCATGCTGCCGCTGGACCCGACCATGGGTGTTCTCGCATCTTTTGGGCGTCTCCTTACCGCGGAGACGCAGATCGATCCCGGCGAGGTTATTCCTGCGAACTTCGGCAAGGATAGGGTGAAAGAATTGTTGCCCGCCCTCTGGGGTGGCGTTATCGTCAAGGGCGTTTCTGTAATATACAGACCTGTCTGGGTTGGGGTCATAAAGAAGGGTGGCCGCCAGTACAAGGTGTTCCTCGATGCAGTGACCGGTGTATTCGAGAAGGAGCTGCCCGTTCTGGGGGGAAAGAAATGAACTCCGTCGACTTTGCGGAGATGCTGCCCAAACGAGGCACCATAGCTATATCCGGCGGCCGCTACGAAAAAGAGTTGATCAGTGCGGTCAGCTACGTAAACGCAGACGACGGGTCACTTCGTTTGATTCCCCTCTCCCCCATGCAGATGCAGTGGGCCATGGAGCTGGGCATCCCCGCTGTCCGCGGGTACCCGACCTACTTCATCCTCCAGGCGGAGTACAAGGGGCCTGACTATCTTCTTCAATCCCAGACAACCTCTGTCTTCGCGGACCGAATCATGGCGAAGATGGCTGAGCATGTCTGGGCCTTCGTGACACGCAACGTGAAGAAGGTGCTCGTCGAGGCAGTCCCCCAGTTTCTTGAATACACGCTGGACGAACTCTCGCTCTACGGCGAAGTTGAGGAACACTGGAGGAACTACATGGGCCACGTTATGATAAAACTCATTCCCACGGACGATGACTTCTTCCACCTTGCGCACACGCTTCGTGACGTTCCCGGCGTCATAGACGCTGGAATATATCTAGAACCGCCAGAGAAGACGATCGTTTTCAAATAATTAGGAATGGGCTCAGCGGCCCGTCACGGAGACAATCTCAGGCTTCTTCATGCGCTTCGGGATCACGAAGGGGTGCTGGAATCCGCACTCCTTGCACTTGGCTATGAACGTGGGGCGCTTGTTCTGCTTATACACCTGAGTGACCTTGTGTGCCTTGATCTTGTTTGCACCGTATCCGTGGACCTTTTTGGCCTTCTTGTGGCGCTCACCCCAAGAGAGGCCGCGGGGCTGCTTCTTCTTGAACTCGCGGATCGTGTGCTCGGTGTGCTTGCCGCACCTCGGACAGTAGAGCTTGATGACCTTTGGGATCTTCATGATCATCACCACACAGAACTACGTAGGATCTTCGCCTAGAAATCTTTTATAATCTGATGGTTATTTGCTGGCGTAATCGGGCACCCTTACTCTGAGGCCAGGTATTTCGTCGAAATCCTTGATGTTTCTTGTGATTAGCGTCAGGTCATGCGTTATCGCCGTTGCTGCGATCACAGCATCACCTATTTTTGTCCCGTAGTCCCGCCGTAACTCTCCTGCCTTTATTCCAATTTCCTTGTCTATGGGTATTACTGCAAGCTTGGATATGAGCGCGAGAATATATCTTCTCCTTTCTGGATCCCTTGTTTTCTTCCCGCTCATCAATTCGGCAACGGTTATCGCAGATATGGAAGCACCCTCACCGATAATGCGAGATAGGAACTCGTAGCTGCCTTTTACACCCCGCAGGAAGTCGATGAGCACGTCAGTATCGACGAGGTACCTCAACCGCGGTCCCACTCCTTCCGTATTACCTCCAGTCGGACGTCGATGTCTGGGACGGATCCGAATATCTTAGAGAGTGGAATATCTTCTGCGCTGTTCTCTTCCAGAATGAGTATCTTAAGGCGAGAGCCGTCCCTTATACGTACTGGTGTGAGGGGCTTTATCACGCCCTTTCTGTATTCGGCATCAACAACCTCGTACATGTTACAATATGGGTGCCGTGTTTGTTAAAGTTTCTCATACCATGAGCGTTCTCTCGAGGACTGAAACGATCTTTGCCGGGTTGAAGAGGAGGCGGATGATCCTTGTGTTGCCGCGGAACCCTTTTCCCGCCTGGACGACGTTCAGCAGGCCATACATGGATAGTTCCGATATGTACTCGCGGAACCAGCGGTCTGACACGGGATCCTTACCCAGTTCCCTTGCCAGGCGCGCGTATGCCTCGTATATCTCTCCTGACGTGAGAACCACGTCGTCGGAGCCGAAGGTTTTCTGTCCCCGACGGTTCAGCGTCAGTTTTGCTACTGCCAGTAGGAGGATCTGCTCCTGCTCCGGCAGCGCCTCTATCATCTCGAGGATTATATCTTCCTCCACCCTCTCCTTTGCCTTCTCTACGTGTGCCTCCGTGACGGTCGAAGCACCTTCCTCGTCTGCCACGTCTCCCGCGCGGAGGAGGAGTTGAAGCGCATACCTTGCGTCCCCTGACTGCTTCGCCGCGTAGGCCGCGGTCAGCGCTATTGCTCCCGGGCTGACGGCACCCTCGCGGAATCCCTCCCTTGCACGGTCCTCCAGGATTCTCCTCAAGCCCTCCGCGTTGTAGGGCGGGAAGATCATCTCGTGCTGGAGGAGCGTGCTCTTCGTTCTCGGGTCCAGGGAGTCCTTAAGCGTCAGGACGTTTGAAATGCCTATGAGGGAGATGGATCCGCGCTCCAACTCGTCGTTTGCCCTGTTTAACGCATATACCGTCTCGGAGATGCCCTTCAGCTTGTCTATCTCGTCGAGGACGATGATCAACCGAAGGTTGTCCTCTCTGACGCGCGCGAGGATCTTCTCGTATATGTAGGCGGTGCTCAGGCCGAGGAAGTTCTCCCCGGGCATGAGTTCGCCGGCAATCTTTATGAAGACGCGGGAGCGGGTGTTGTGGATCCTACAGTTTATGTATATGGACTTCACAGGTATGCCCTTCTTCTCCGCGAAGTCCGCGAGTTTCCTCAGGACGTATTTCGTGACTACGGTCTTCCCCGTACCTGTCTTGCCGTAAATGAATACGTTTTCAGGTTTTCTTCCAGAGAGAATGGGTGCGACGATTCTGGACAGTTCCTGCACCTGTTCTTCACGGTACGGCAGGTTCTGGGGGACGTAGTGCGGAGAAAGCGCATCGCGGTTTTTGAAAACGCTCTCTCTACTTATGTGCTCGGCGAATATTTGTTCAATGTCGCCCTCTGCCATGTCCCCCACCTAAAGCGTTATTAATCTCTTTGTGGGAATGTTCTTTATAGAGGTAGTGAGGTGATGATCGATGGGTTTCCTTGACGGCATATTTGGTGGCAAGCGAGAGGAGCCGGACATTGAAGAGTTTCTGAACTCCCTCGGCGAGGAAGAGGAGGTCGAGGAGGAAGAGGCGGAGCGCTACATCAAGCCTGTTGCGCTCAACTCCGTTCAGGACTACGATAAGGTCATGGCGGAGATAAACAGGGGCAACATCGTTCTCCTGAACATCCGCCCGCTCTCCACGAAGAACGCTGTGGGCCTCAAGGAGGTCGTTTCCCGCATAAAGGAGTCCGTCGTGGACATGGGCGGCGACATCGCGAGGATTACCGAGTTCTACGTCCTCGTCACGCCTCCGGGCATAAAGATCGTCAAGCGTAGATCGCGATGAAACTCCAGTACCCCGCTCCAGTTCTTTCCTTTCCCCTGGAGTCCGTGTCCAAGGTAGTGGCAAATACGCTCAAGCAGAAGCACTGGCACCACTTCACAGCAGGCACCACGAAGCTCGTCTACGTCCCGATATACCTTTTCACCTACGAGGCGTTCTTTGAGGAGAACGGCGTTGTTGTGAATGAAACATCGGGTAAGATCGCCATTGACGCCACGAACGGCAACGTCTGGGAGTCAGTTCCATATGTGCTCGATGAGATGCCCATAGAACTCGTCCGGGAGACGCGCCACCAGTACAAGATGGAGGTTCTGAACCCTTCCATATCCAAGGATGAGGCAAAGGATCTTGCAACTGTCAAACTCTCCGCCATGCTTGGCATCCCCAGGCAGAATATAAAGATTGTGGGCGGCGACATTGTCCTCTGGCCAATCTGGCGCGTCTGGGTTGATGTCCGCTCTGGCAGTTACCGCCTGGACGTGGATGGCGTTTCGGGCATGCTCTTTGGTGCGGAGAAGGTTCCCGTGCGCGAGCGCGGCTGGTACGAGATCACGGAGGAGGTCCTCTCCGAACTCAAGCAGCCCTCCGCCTGGGTGCGCTACGTGAACCTTTTAGCCGACGTTTTACACGTGCCCCGTTGGGTCGTCTGGGTCGTTCTGATCCTCGTCATCCTCTTGATCCTCAAGTGGATTGGCATCTTCAAGCTCTTCGGCTGGTGATCATGTGAAACGTCTCCCCACCTACATTCCCGGCCTAGACGCCCAGATATCCGGCGGACCACCTGAGGGATCCCTCGTTCTCGTCCGGGGCGCTCCAGGTGCTGGAAAGACGATCCTAGTTCTCCAATCGCTCTATAGCGCGGCGCTCCAGGGCGAACCGGGCATATACTTTACCTTTGACGAGACGCCCCAGAATCTCGCGTGGTATTCGGCAACCTTCGGCTGGAACATAGGTGCCCTGCAGCAGGAGAAGCGCTTCTACATCTACTACCTGTCCGAGGCGGAGTATGAGCGATTCAGACCGGACCGCGTGGATACATTGAAACAACGCCTCGAGTACATCATAAAATCAACAGGGGCGAAGCGTGTGGCCATAGACTCCATGACGACGATTTCGCATTACCTCATAAACGCCCTGGGCGTATCCACCGATCTTCAGCTCCGCTCCGCCATGCTTCCCGTCATTAAAGCGATGAACGAGCTGGCAAAATCGTTGAACATTCTGCTCTACGTCGTCATCCATCCGTCCGATCCTGCGGCTCCTGTCTACGAGGCACTGTCCGACGGCGTTTTTGACCTTATCTACTACAAGGACATAGGCGGAATTACCCAAAGGGGACTCAAGATTACAAAACTCCGCTCTACGAAGCACCCCCTCGACGTCCTGGGCGTCTGGATAGAGAAGCATGGTATGGAAGTGGAGTCGCTCTAATAGTTTTTAATTCGTATCTCTACCTTTTTTCTCCTGCGGATCAAACTTTGGTTCGGGCCCGTAGCTCAGTCCGGCAGAGCGCCCGCTTGGCATGCGGGAGGCCCCGGGTTCAAATCCCGGCGGGTCCATGCCCATTTCATTTATACTTCGATTGGTCTCTTGTCTGCTTCTCTTTGGCCACAATTTGAATTCTGCCCATCGTCAACTGTCTATACTCAGTAACGACGTTCGTCATGCAACATACATTTATACGTTTTTCACCGATGATTCTTACATGGCTATGAGGGTGTTAGAGAAGACAGTATCTGTGGACGACAAGCGCTACCTTGAGCAGCACGTGATTGTGCCCGTGCCTGCTAGATACGTGCTGGACGAGGAAACGGGAATAGTGTATCTGGAAAAGGAAAACGGCACCGTGGCGCGCGTGGGGACGAAGGAATACTGGGATCGGATCATGAAATACCGGGCGGATCTGGTAGCGGACATCCCTGAGCCTGTGCGCGAGTTCGAGGGCTTTGGCCTTTCCTGTGGCCTTTGCACGCAGCACAAAAACAGCACTGCGCTTCTCAACGTTATAGCAACGAATATGTGCAATCTTCGCTGCTGGTACTGCTTTTTCTACTCGGCAATCGCCGGTTACGTCTACCTGCCCAGCATCAAGGATATTGAGAAGATCTATGACCGTGCGATGGAGGTCAATGGATACATGCCCCCTGTCCAGATCACAGGGGGCGAACCGTCCCTGCGCGATGATCTTGCGGATATCATTCGCCTCGCCAAGGAGCGGGGGGCCCCTCACGTCCAGCTGAACACGAACTCCGTTCTGTACGGTATTGAATACTACGAGGATCCGAAGAACGCGCCCAAGCGTATTCGCGAGTATGTGGATGCGGGGCTCAACACGATCTACACATCCTTTGACGGAATCGACCCGAAGACAAACTTCAAGAACCACTATGAGATGCCCTTTGCCCTAAGGGACTATTACGACGGCGGGCTGCGTTCCGTGGTTCTTGTACCTACTGTGACGGGTCAGACGCTGGGGCAGATGCCCGACGTTGTGCGCTTTGCCATTCACAATTACAGGTGGGGGATAAAGGGTGTCAACTTTCAGCCACTGTCCATTCTGGATAAGCTGGACGAGAAGAAGCGGAAGGAACTTAGAGTGACCCAGTCGGACGTTGTCGAGGTTCTTGGGGAGATTGGCCTGGGCGACATCAACATGTGGTTCCCGATCCCCTCCGTTCAGTATCTTGCGGATCTCATCGCTGGCCGGAAACATTTTGTGCGCTTCTACAATAACGAGAAGTGTGGCATTGCGACGTATGCCTTTGTGGACGGTGATCGGCTGCGCCCGATTACAGAGTTCATCGACGTGGACGGATTCCTTGAGGAGGTTAAGGATCTCTACAAGAGCTGGCTGAAGAAGGTCTACTACGGTGTTAAGGTAGCGATCGCGAAAGTGCGGGGCAAGGACCCCAGGCAGATCGCCGTTGAGCGGTTAGACGATTTCATAAAGAAAGATCGGCTGCCCAACGGCCACTCCCTTAAGGAGATCGTCGGCAGGGCGATCACGGAGGGAACCTACGACGCACTAGGAGCGTTCCACGACGGTGCGCTTTTCCTTGGCATGATGCACTTCATGGACTACTACAACTACGACTTCAACCGCGTCCAGCGTTGCAGCATTCACTACGGCATGCCCGAGGGTATTTACCCGTTCTGCACCTTCAACGTCTACGCGGATAAGTACCGCGATGCCCTACTGAAGGCACACCGCATACAGGATCCGAACGAAGAGAAGAAATGGATGGAGTTCGAGAAGAAAGAGGCGCTACGCGTAGCGGAGTTCCGCAAGCACGTGGACGAGATCGTTGAGCATCCAATATACAAAGAGGCCTACGGCTTCCTTAAGCGCTCGTAGCATCGTTTTCTTTCTATATTTTGTTTGTTTAATTCCCAATGAACTCTGTGGAATGCCGTATTCTCTGTATTGCGCCTCTTTCTGTCCATACTCCATTTACGTATCCTTTCAAGAACCTCACGCGCTAGCACGGTAAAAATATGCAGTCCCCGTTAATAAGCATCTATCGTCCTCCTTTGGTGGTAACAACTCTTATTCATAGTATAAAAACCCGCGTGCACCGTTTTTTACGATGGGCTTCCCTAAATTTTCCTTCAGTCCCGCTCAGCCGCTTCCCAACGATCAGATCAAACTCATACTCGAAAAACTCGAATCTATAGAGCGGGAGCTCCTTCTTCTGAAGCGGCGCGTGGCTGAACTTGAGGGTAAAAACGTTCTGCCGAAGCCCGTCCGCGTTCCTGAGCCGAAGGCCCCTCTTCCAGCCCCCGTTCCAGCAAAATCTGTCCAGATGGTTCTGCTTCCGAGCGTAGATGTGGGTAACGTTCGCGTTATCGAGACACTCCTCGACTGGGTTCAGTTCATGCTCTCAAAGGTGGGCCACGAGGGCTTTGACGATCTCGTGAACTACTACGTGGAGATTGGCTGGATATCCGACGAGGTGGCCGATATCCTCCGAAAGTACGCACGCGGAATGAACGTAGAGGGAACACAGGCCTACATGCTCCCGGAGGACCACACGAAGTCCCTCGACTTTATTACTCGTATTCAGGAGGCGATGAAATGATCCTATCCGTTGTTTCGGGAAAGGGCGGCGTTGGAAAGACATTCACTTCCTTGAACCTTGCTGCGATTCTCTCTGAGATGGGGCAGCGCGTCCTCGTCGTCGATACGAACTTCACGTCCCCCACGATCGCCACACACTTCGGCGTCACACCCGACACGCACACCATCGATCAGGCGCTCCAAAAGGGTGCGTACAACCCTATGGACCTCATATGGATCCACCCTGCCGGCTTCCACTTCGTCACGCCGTCGTTCAACATGGTTGCCCTTGACGATCAGGCGCTTCACACGATATTCGAGATCCTCCGGCCGTTATACGCGAACTACGATACGGTCATCCTTGATGGGCCCGCGGGCGTCGGTAGGGACGTCTACTACACGATTATGAACTCCGACGCGGCCCTTATCATCGCAAACCCAAACTACCCATCCCTCTTCAACGCACTCAAGACCCACTACTTCGCCAAGCAACTGGGGAAGATGGTCCCGGGAGCGGTGCTCAATATGTACCGCAAGGGCCTTGTTTCGCCGGAAGAGGCATCCCAGATACTCGAACTCCCCCTGCTGTCGGTGATCCCAGAAGATCCGGCGGTCAAGGAGGCGCTTGTGAAGCACCAACTCATTGTCCAGTACAAGCCCAACAGCCCTTCCGCCAAGGCACTCTACGCTCTAGCAGAGGCGCTCACAGGCAAGAAGGTATCGAAGAAGAAGAAATCTGGCGGTCTGGGGGATATATTCGAGCAGATCAAGCGCTGGCTCCTCTCCTGAAAACATTTTTAATTCTTTCTTCCACCGCTCGATAGTTTTAAATGGGTTACCGGGCAGAATGGTATTCAGGCCAGGCCTATCGTTTTTGGTGAATTTCCATGGCGGCGAAGCGCTCTATTTTGGACCATGTCTTGGTGCCCAAGTGCCGGATTCTTGGAGAAAAGGAGGTTGAGGAGCTTCTGAAGCGTTACGGCGTCACGAAGGATGCGCTTCCCAAAATTCTCTCCGACGATCCCGTTGTGAAGGAACTGGGCGCCAAGAAGGGAGATGTGATTGAATTCGTGAGGAACTCCCCCATAGCGGGGACTTCGCTCTATTACCGAGTGGTGGTTTGAGGGGATAACATGGACAGGTGGGCACTCATCGACGCATACTTTCGAGACGAGACCCTCGTGAGCCAGCAGATAGAGTCTTACAACCAGTTCGTGAACGAGACGATCCCAGAGATCATAGAGGAGAATCAGGTGATCGACCCGGAGGTTGGGGACTTCCGCATCGAACTCAAGGGCGTTCACATAGAGAAGCCGCTGGCCACGGAGATTGATGGTTCCATCCGCCGCCTCTACCCCATGGAGGCGCGCATACGTGATCGCAGTTATATGGCCTCCATATACTTGGATATGGTTGCAATACGCCGTGGCGTGGAGTTGCAGCGCGCGCGCATGCGCATTGGTGAGCTTCCCGTCATGGTCAAGTCCGATCTCTGCTGGCTGAAGGGCCTCTCCCCCAAGGAGCTCGTCGACCTTGGTGAGGATCCCCTTGACTTCGGAGGCTACTTCATCATCAACGGGAAGGAGAAGATCCTCGTCGCCCTCGACGAGGCTGCGCCCAACAAGGTCTTCGTTTCTAGGGAGAACAGATCCAACATTTCTGCTGTTGCCACGATTTACTCCACCCGCGGCATGTATAAGGGCAGGACGCGTGTCGAGCGCAGGAACGATGGTATATGGATTGCCCACTTTCCCCTTGCACCGAGAAATCTCAAGTGGGTCGTTCTTCTCCGCGCGCTTGGCTTCACTGACGACCAGGAGATCCTCGACGCCTTCCTGGGAGAGAAGGAGGTGTTGAACGACGCACTCCTCAACCTTGAGGCCTCGGAGATAAAGACGGAAGAGGAGGCCATCGACTACATAGGAAAGTTCGTTGCGCCTGGCCAGATAAAGGATTACCGCCTTAGGAGGGCACAGGAAGTCATTGACAACTACCTCCTACCGCACATTGGCACGTCTCCGGAGGACCGTAAAGCAAAGGGTTACTTCTTGATTCGTATGGCGGAAAGAACTTCAGAGGCGGCATACGGTCTCCGTCCCTTCGATGACAAGGACCACCTCGCCAACAAGCGCGTCGAGCTCTCTGGAAAGCTCATGGAAACGCTTTTCCGCTTTGCATTCCGTGCGCTTGTAAAGGATATTCGATTCCAGGTGGAGCGAGCCCTTGCGCGCAGGAAGAAGCTTCGATTGAACACTGTGGTCAGGCCGAACGCATTCACAGAGGCCATCATGTACGGCATGAGCACGGGCACCTGGCCCAACCGTCGCACTGGCGTTGCCCAGAACCTGAACCGCCTGAACTTTATCGCCCCCATATATATGGCCCGCCGTGTGAACTCTCCACTCTCCAAGCGCAGGAAGAATTTCGAGGCACGTGAGGTTCACGGTACGCACTTCGGCCGTTTTTGCCCCATTCAGACGCCAGAGGGTGTTTCGGCCGGTCTTATCAAATACCTTGCCCTCACGGCGAAGGTGACAACCGCAACGGATCCCGAGAAGATGGATCGCCTGCTGAAGAAACTTGGTGTTAAACCGGTGATCGGATGAGCGAGGCAAAGGTGTATATTAACGGTCGTCTCGTGGGCTTCCACAAGGAGCCCAAGAAGCTCGTAGAGGCCATTCGCGCTAAGCGCCGCAACGGCCAGATCCCCTACACGGTTTCCGTCACATACTACGAGACGACGAACGAGGTGTATGTTTACACGGACGCGGGTCGCGTTTCCCGCCCCCTCATCGTCGTGAAGAACGGCAAGCCCCTCCTCACGGAGGAGCACATAAAGGCGCTGGAAGAGGGTAGGATCACCTGGAAGGACCTCGTGCGGCAGGGCATTGTGGAGTACCTCGACGCAGAGGAGGAAGAAAACGCATACATAGCGCCCGATTACGACTCGGTAACCGAAGAACACACCCACGTGGAGATTCACCCCATTGTGATCCTTGGTTTCGGCGTTTCCATGCTCCCCTGGGCCGAGCGCAACCTTTCCTCCCGTAACCTGCACGGTGCGAAGATGCTCGACCAGGGTCTTGGTCTCTACGCCGCAAACTTCCGTCTAAGAACCGATACTATGTCTTACATTCTCTACTACCCACAGAAGCCCATTGTCAAATCCCGCGTTTCCGATTACATCAACTACGAGCGCAGACCTTCCGGGCAGAACATCGTCGTCGCGCTCACACCTGATCTCTACGCAATGGACGACGCCCTTGTTATGAATTTGGATTCTGTGCAGCGTGGTCTCTTCCGCGCAGTGTTCTTCAGGACCTACGTGGGTGTCGAGCGCCGCTATCCCGGAGGACAGCGCGACCGGTTCGAACTGCCTACCCCCGAGGTCTCCGGCTACCTCGGCGAAGAGTACTACCACGCAATTGGCGAGGATGGCCTTCCGATCCCCGAATCCTACGTGAAGGGCGGTGACGTCCTCATCGGCCGTACGTCTCCACCCCGCTTCCTGGAGGAGGTCACCCAGTTCGGCATCATAGAGGAGCACCGCAACGAGTCGTCCATAACGGTGCGCATGGACGAGGAGGGCTACGTTGACACGGTTCTCATAACCGACGACCCCAACGGCTCGAGGATGGTCAAGGTCAAACTCCGCCAGGAGAAGATCCCCGAACTGGGAGACAAGTTCGCCGCCCGCGGCGGACAGAAGGGTGTCATTGGTATGCTCGTTCCGCACGAGGACATGCCCTACACTGAGAACGGCATCGTTCCTGATCTCATTTTTAACACTCACTCCTTCCTCTCCCGCATGACCGTTTCCTACCTCCTCGAGATCCTCGGCGCCAAGGCCGGCGCCCTCAAGGGCGAGCACATAGACGCGACGCCCTGGCACGAGCAGCCCGTGGAGTACTTCGAGAAGGTGCTCCGCGCCCACGGATTTAAACCATCTGGGCGTGAGATCCTCTACGACGGCATCACGGGAGAGGAGATGAAGGCGAGGATATACATAGGGCCCATGTACTACCAGCGTCTTAAGCACCTGGCCTCCCAGAAGATCCAGGCACGCGCGAGGGGTCCGGTCCAGATACTCACGCGCCAGCCCACAGAGGGTAAGGCCCGTGAGGGTGGTATCCGTTTCGGTGAGATGGAGAGGGACACGCTCATCGGCCACGGCGCAGCAATGACCCTCTACGAGCGTCTCGTTGAGGAGTCTGACAAGACAACGATCCTCATATGTGAGAAGTGCGGTAACGTGGCTGTGGATGATGCTATACGCCGCGAGAGATACTGTCCTGTCTGTGGCTCCCGACGCGTGCATGAGGTGGATGTCTCCTACGCGTTCAAGCTCCTCCTGGATGAGTTGAAATCCCTGGGTATCTATCCAAAGATCGTACTCCGTGACAAGGCGTGATGGGCATGGTGGCGAGAAAGACAATAGGCATGATCAAGTTCGGCATCCTCTCCCCCGAGATGATACGCAAGATGTCTACGGTGGAGGTCAAGGTCGCCGAGACCTATGACGAGGACGGATTCCCCATTGAGGGCGGCCTCATGGACCCCCACATGGGTGTTGCCGACCCCGGACTGCGCTGCAAGACCTGTGGCCAGAAGATGAACAAGTGTCCCGGTCACTTCGGGAGAATAGAACTCGTCCGTCCAGTCATCCACTCCGAGTATGCTAAATACATCGAATACTTCCTCAATGGCTTCTGCCCCAAGTGCGGCAGGCCCCTCGTTTCTGACCAGGAGTTTACGGAGATCGTTTCGTCGAATCCGCCCAAGAAGCGCCTTAAGGCGCTGGCCAAGAAGGGTGCCCCCGTCAAGAAATGTCCGCACTGTGGTTATGAGCGAACTCCTGTCCGCCTTGACAGACCGACGAACTTCTTCGAGGGCGACCGTCGCCTCTGGCCCACAGAGATCCGCGAGCGGTTGGAGAAGATACACGACGCGGATCTGGAGCGTCTGGGCTTCGATCCGAAGAACTTTAGGCCAGAATGGCTCGTACTTACTGTTCTTCCGGTTCCTCCCGTCACTGTTCGTCCGTCCATTGTCCTTGAGACAGGTGAGCGCGCGGAGGACGACCTCACGCACAAGCTCGCGGACATTGTCCGTATCAACCAGCGCCTGAAGGAGAACATAGATGCGGGGGCACCTCAGTTGATTATTGAGGACCTCTGGGACCTGCTCCAATACCACGTGACCACATACTTCAACAACGAGACGCCCGGGGCACCACCCGCACGCCACCGCTCCGGTAGAATCCTCAAGACGATTATCCAGCGCCTTAAGGGTAAGGAGGGCCGTTTCCGCTACAACCTCTCCGGTAAGCGCGTGAATTTCGCTGGCCGTGCAGTCATCTCCCCTGACCCCATGCTGGATATAGACCAAGTGGGTGTCCCCGAGTGGATGGCAAACCTCATCACCGTTCCCATGCAGGTTACCGAGTGGAACATCGACGAGGCAAGAAAGTACGTTGCATCCAAGGAGTATCCCCGTGCGCTCTACGTTATCCGCCCCGACGGAACGAGGAAGCGCGTGACCGACACGAACCGCGAGGAGCTCCTCGAGGAACTCGCCCCCGGATACACCATAGAGCGCCAGGTGGTGGATGGCGACGTCGTTCTCTTCAACCGCCAGCCGTCACTCCACAGGATGTCCATGATGGCTCTCAAGGTGAAGGTCCTCCCTGGTAAAACGCTTCGCATCCAGCCGGCGATCTGCCCGCCTTACAACGCGGACTTCGACGGAGACGAGATGAACATACACTTCCTGCAGACGAGGGAGGCACAGGTCGAGGCAAGGGAGCTGATGCTGACAACGAAGCACATCATAACGCCCCGTTACGGCGGACCCATCATCGGCCTGACAAAGGACTACATCACGGCGCTCTTCCTGCTCACACTTCCGTGGACCCGATTCACCAAGGAGCAGGCCATGGACATCCTCTACTCCGCAGGCATCACCGAGCTCCCCGAGGCAGACGAGGACGGCATGATTTCTGGCCGTGCGATCTTCTCCATGCTTCTGCCCGATGATCTTACCATAAAGTTCCCATCTACGCTGGGCAAGCATCTCGTGGCGGTGGGCCTCGCCGACAAGAAGGGTCGTGGACCAATCAGTCCGGTCACCGTCATAGAGAACGGCAAGCTTATCCGTGGCGTGATCGACAAGGCGGCCGTCGGTACGGGCAAGGGCAAGCTCCTGGACTACATGTATCGCCGCTACGGTGAAGAGTTCACCAAGGAGTTCATTTCGCGCGTATCGAAGATGGCAAATCGTCTCCTCTACCTATTTGGCTTCACGAACTCCTACCACTCCCTTAAGACGCCCGAGGAGATCGACAGGAAGATTGACGAAATCGTCCAGAGGGCTCTCGAAAAGGTCTATGAGTACGTGCGCCAGTACAACGAGGGCAAACTCGAGCCAATCCCGGGACGTGACGTGCGCGAGTCGCTTGAGATATACATCATGGTGACGCTGGGCCAGGCGGAAAAGGAGGTCCAGACGTTGCTCCAGCGCTACCTCCTCGAGACGAAACTTGATCCCGTGCACATACTGGACAACTTCGCCCAGATCTTCTCTGGCGCGCGCGGTTCCTTCGCCAACATAAAGAACCTCATGGGTGTGCAGGGACAGGCAGCCGTCCGCGAGAAGCGTCCCCACCGCGGTCTCTACCAGCGCGTGACTGCCCACTTTAAGCGCGGCGATCTTGGGCCGTTTGCCCGCGGTTTCGCCAGAAGAAACCTGCGTGACGGCCTTTCTATGATAGAGCTCTTCTTCTGGGGCATGGGTGGAAGAATGGGCGAGGTGGACAAGGGTGTATCCACCCAGATCACCGGATACTACTACCGCCGTCTCTCCAACGCCATGATGGACCTCCTGGTCTTCCCCGACGGCACGGTGCGCGAGGTGACCAGGGATACCATCGTGCAGTTCATCTACGGAGACGACGGGATCAATCCTCAAAAGTTGCGGCACGGCGAGGTGCCGCTCGACGTCCTCTACGACGAGATCAAGGCAGGTGGTAAGAAATGACGCTTCCCGATCACATACTTGAACAAGTCAATGCCTTCGCCGAGAAGAAAAAGCTCTCCGCCGCCGAGAAGAAGAAACTCATAAAGCGTGTGGAGGAATGGCTCAAGGAGGCGAGGATCGAGTACTGGGAGGCGGCGGGCCTCGTGGCGGCCGAATCCATGGGTGAGCCGGCAACGCAGGCAACCCTCCGTACCTTCCACTTCGCCGGCGCCGCGGAGGTGTCTGTCACTTCCGGTGTGGACCGTATGCTTGAAATAGCGGACGCGCTGAGGAAGATCAAGACCCCATCCATGCGCATATACCTCAAGGAGCCATACAACAAGGACGAGGATTTGGCGCGCGAGTTCGCCATATCTCTCCAGGAGACGACCCTCGCAGATGTTGCAAAGATATCTGAAGACTACTTCACCAAGGAGATCTTCATTGAGTTCGACGAGAAGGAACTGAAGAACAGGAACCTGAGCGTGGACGACGTCATAAAGAAGATAGACGCCAAAACAAAGAAGAAGGGCAAGAAGAGTGGCAACGTATATGTCATCTCCTGGAAGGGGGAGGATATCTCCCTCGCCAAGCTTCGTAAACTGCGCCTCGCGCTGGAGAAGCTCCACATCTCCGGTGTTAAGGGCATTCGCTTTGCGGTGGTCGGAAAGGATGGCGACGAGTTCGTTGTGAACACATCCGGCACGAACCTCAAGGCAGTCCTCAAGCTCAAGCAGGTAGATCATACGAGAACGTACTCCAACGACATCCACGAGGTTGCATCAGTCCTCGGCATAGAGGCGGCTCGCTACATGATCATAGAGGAACTGAAGAAGGCATACGGGGACATGGAGGTGGATCTCCGTCACTTCTCGCTCCTCGCAGATCTCCTCACCTATGAGGGCTACTACGAGGCCGTGGGCCGTACGGGTATTGCAGGCAAGAAAGGATCTGTCTTTGCGCGTGCCGCCTTCGAGGAAACGGGAAAGCACCTGACGGAGGCGGCACTCTGGGAGGAGGAAGAGCATTTAAAGGGTGTGGTGGAAAATCTGATAGTTGGGCTGCCAGTGAAGGTAGGAACTGGCAGGGTCAAGCTACTTATGAAGCTGGGTGAGTGACATGGATCTGAGATTCCAGATAAGGCGAGCAATGGAAACGGGCAAGGTCGTGCTTGGTTACCGCGAGTCCGAGAAATCTCTTATGAATGGACGTGCAAAGCTCATCATACTCGCCTCCAACGCTCCGAAGGAGGAGGCATACAGGATCCAGTACCTTGCAAGGGTTGGCAACGTCCCCCTTTACGCATATGAGGGGACGACGATCGAACTCGGCCAGGTCTGCGGAAAGCCCTTCGCCGTTTCAGTCCTTGCAGTGGAGGATGCAGGTGAATCCAGCATCCTTGACATAGTGAAGGAGGAGTGAGCCGTGAGACTGACGACGACAGAGGTTCAGTATCTTTCCCTTTTCAGCCAGGTTACGGGAGCCTTTGCGAAGGATTGCCTCGTTGGCAGGAACTCCATAACATTCGTTGTGGGCGAGGGTGAGATGGGCCTCGCCATCGGTAAGAAGGGCGCAAACGTTAAGAAACTCGAGCAGGCGCTGGGAAAAAGGGTGGAGCTTGTTGAGTTCTCCTCTGATCCCGCCCAGTTCATACGCAACATCTTCTCCCCCGCCAACGTCCAGAAGGTGAACGTGGTTGAGCGGAACGGAAAGAAGGTGGCATATGTCATACTCGATGCTAAGGATCGTCGCGCCCTTGGCCGTCGCGTGGATGCCAAGGCGCGCCTCGCTCGGATCCTTGCAGCTCGTCATTTCGGAATAGAAAATGTGGTGGTGGCGTAAATGGCAAACGGTGAATTTGCTGCTCGCAAACTCCTGAAGGACAGGAAGAAGTGGAGATGGAAGGACCGTTACTACAAGAAGAGGATTTACCGTCGTCAGCACGGGCCTCAGGACCCACTCGAGGGCGCACCCATGGCCCGTGGTATCGTTCTGGAGAAGCGTGAGGTTGAGCAGAAGCAGCCGCACTCCGGATTGATCAAGGCGGTTCGTGTTCAGCTGGTCAAGAACGGTAAGCAGGTGACCGCCCACGTCCCGCGCAACGGGGCGATCAAGTTCGTGGATGAGCACGACGAGGTCATCATAGAGGGCATCGGTGGCTCTCAGGGCGGTCCAGTCGGATCCCAGTGGGGTATGAGGTATAAGGTCATTATGGTGAATGGCATCTCCCTCGAGATGCTGCGCACCGGAAGAAAGGAGAAGTCGAGGAGATGATCATGGCAGGGAAGAAGAAGGCAGAGTCGGGCAAGATCCTCCTCTTCGGGCGCTGGGACACGTCCGAGGTGGTCGTCAAGGACGTCTCCCTCAAGGACTACATTTCCCTCCGCCCAATCATCGTTCCGCACACTCACGGCCGCCACGCAAAGAAGCATATGGCAAAGAAAGACGTGCCCATCGTGGAGCGCCTCATCAACAAGCTCATGCGCTCCGGTCAGGGTTCCAGGAAGCTCGGTGGTCGCTACATAAGGGGCCGTGGTGGTTGCGGTAAGAAGCTTCAGGCAATGAAGATCGTCGAGGAGGCATTCGAGATCATAGAGCGGAAGACTGGCCAGAATCCGGTCCAGGTCCTCGTGGATGCTGTCGTCAATGCAGCTCCGAGGGAAGATGTAGTCCGTGTCCAGGTGGGTGGTGTTTTCGTCCCCGTCGCTGTGGACGTTTCACCGCTCCGCGCACTGGACGTTGCACTCCGCAACATATCCCTGGCCGCATTCTCCAAGTCATTCAACACGAAGACCTCTGCGGCTGAGGCACTTGCAGAGGAACTTATCGCTGCGGCACGGAACGATCCGAAGTCCTTCGCGGTGACGCGCCGCGAGGAGATTGAGAGGATCGCAAGACAGTCCAGGTGATG
>CAYZOD010000001.1:19639-22628 GCA_964480165.1 uncultured archaeon | reverse complement strand
GGGTTTATTTAATCCTCTGCTGTGCGCTTGTCACCGCTCCACCGGGTGCGTGTACCTCGACGATGATTTTATCTGGGAGTCCGTTGCAAGATATGTTAGGATTGCACGTACCAAGATTCACATCAAGATCCTGCTTCGCATCAACTGTCTTGTTGCTACACGTCGTGCTCGCATTGACTTCAGATGTCGTGGCATCGCGGACATATACTGTGAAGTTACCTGATATCTGCTCGTCGCCCAAGTTACGCAGAACTATGTGCAGATTACCGGCTCCTGGAGATGTACCGTCACAGCGAATCGATGCGACCATCAGTCGCTCCTTTCCCACCGTTCCTGCGCCGCGGGATGCCTCTGCCTGGACGGATGCCTGCATGGACATGAACCAAGAGTAGGCAACCACTGCCGCGGCGATGGCCACGGCAACCATGAGCACCGTTGCTACGACCGGAGATACACCCTTCATCCTTGATCACCTCACGATATACGCTCCTCCCTGCTGGCAGATGCTCCACCAGGAGCGACAGCCTCCACAATGATGCGGTTGCTGCCCGTAGAGCTCACCTTGCAGGCTGTCGTCAGGCCAGAAGATGTCGCGGGAATCGTTACATCTGCTGTACCTCCTTCAGGTATGTTCAGCGTTGTGGAATAGGTACCTATAACGATCCCTGTCGAAGCGTCCTTGACGTTAAATGTAAACTCGCCGTTAATTGCCTCATCACCGATATTTCTCAACTTAAAACTGAGGGCGCCGCTACTGCACGCGATTGGTTCCACCGTGAAGCGCTCCTTTCCCACCGTTCCTGCGCCGCGGGATGCCTCTGCCTGGACGGATGCCTGCATGGACATGAACCAAGAGTAGGCAACCACTGCCGCGGCGATGGCCACGGCAACCATGAGCACCGTTGCTACGACCGGAGATACACCCTTCATCCTTGATCACCTCTGGGAAGAAAAAGAAGTTCTCGTATATAAAGGTTGCTCAGTTCACCTCCTTCTCATCACGGGTCAGCCTGCCCGTTCAGTCATCATCGCAGAGAATATTAATAGCAGAGGTGGTTATAAGCGGATGACTGTATAGTGCTTTCCAAAGAAGGGAAGGATCGGGCGCTTTATTTCTACAGCCAGCTCGCCCGTTCTGGCAATGCGCTCGAGGGCCTTCTTCACAACGTCCTCACGAATACCAAGTTCCTCCGCGATTTCGTCGGAACGCTTCGCCTCGCCCTTCTTCATGTGCTTGACTATCTTGGCAATGTTTGCGGCGGCTGCCATGACCAGATCGCGCTCCGCAAGTTTGGAGAGTTCCCTGCGGGCGGAACTACCAGCCTTCATCTGCACCTCGGACTCGACCACATCCACCTTCTTCTGTATGCGTTTCACGAGACGGTCAATCTCCTTCATGGCCTTCGCAGTGCGTACGATGCGATCCGAGTGCGCGGCAACCATGTGCGCGTGAGGGGAACCCGTCTTTTCGGCCAAGTTTTTAGCGGCGGACTTTATCCTCTTCGCGTGGGCCTCCTTGACCTCACCAACGTGCCTCACATGGATAGCCGTCTCGGAAACTGGGATGACGAGGCGCTTCACGTCGGAGTGATGATCCACGACGACCGTGTGATGCACTTTGCCCTTCTTGACTGCATCGATCTCCGATTCGAGGATTGTGCGGAGCTTTTTGACCTTTGAACGAATCTCATCCAGTTCATCAGACAATCCCGCGTCGCGCACCTCGCGGGCATAAGCACGGAGCGCCTCCATGTCCTTGAGGATCTCCTTCAACTCGTTCTCGTCGAGGATCGCCCGCGCATCCTTCACACGATCAGCAATGCCATCCACAGTCCTGTAAATATCCTCTAACTTCGACTTGACCGCCTTCACGTCCGTCTCTGATATAAGAGAAGATATCTGGGCAAGCTGCTCCTCTATGTCGGCGAGTTCACGGTTGGCAGTGACCTGATCTGCACGACCCTCCTGGATGGCGCGCTGTAACGCATCTAATCGCTGAGATAGTTCGGCGAGTTTCGACGTAGTGTCGTACTTCTTCACCGCCTCAAGGATGCCGATCAGCTCGGAGTGGATAACGGACATTGATTCCTTGAGTGCCTGGAACTGTTTGATGAGGTCTGAATCCCTGTGCTTCCTCAGTTCGCGGTTTGCAGTAAGGATCTGTTCCCTCATCTCATCCAGTTCTTTCTCTATGTGCTTCTGCATCTCGACGAGTTTCGCCGGTGTTTCTGCGGTCTGTGCCTCTATCTCCGAGAGTTTCTGGTCTAGACTCTGGAAGCGGGCGATGAGTTCCGCCACGTCCCCTGAGTGCTCCTTCAGAAGACCTGTGTTCTTATGCATGAGATCCGTGAGGGCAACCAGTTTCTTTGATAGTTCGGAGAGTTCCTCGCGGACGGCAGAGATCGTGGACTTCGTCACGTCCTCTTCCAACATTTTCTCCAACGCAGACATGCGCTCGTCGATGTGTTCTATGTAATCCTGGAAGATCTTGCGCTCCTCCTGCTCCTGAGCAGAGATCTGGGCAAGGGTTTCGGACAAGTTCGCGAACATGTCCTGCAGGGATTTTTGAAGTGCGGCAATGCGCTCCTCATCCTCCTTGGACGTGACGGTCTGCATCTGGTGGAGCGTCTGGACGATCTTCTCCGTGCGCCTGGTAAGTTTCTGGATCGCCTCCTTCCGCTCATCAAGAGAACCGACGATCGCCTTGTTCATCGCCTCTATTGCGAGGTTCATGGACTCTATTTCCTTCTCGAGGAGTTCGAACTGGTGCTCCATCCACTCTCTGTCCTTATCCCGCTCAGCGACGAGGCGTTTTACCTCCGCCAGTTCCGCACGGAGTTCGTCCAGCTCGGAAAGACGCTCTTCCACCGATTCAACCTTGGAGACGACAGTAGTGGTGCCCTTCTGTATCTCCTCAGATATCTCCTGAGGGATGGAGGTAAGGGATGACTCGATACGGGTCGTGTGCTCCTCCAGGACGGACTCGACG
>CAYZOD010000001.1:0-19539 GCA_964480165.1 uncultured archaeon | reverse complement strand
GCAGAATCGATGGAAGATTTCAGCGTAACAACGTGGTCGTACATCTCCGCGTTCTTCTTGTATAGATCGTCCAGGCCGTCAAGCTTGTCCAACTTGTCCAGTTTTTCGGCCTGTTCCTCGAGAAGTTTCATGCGATCGGATATGGACGGGAGGATCTCGGACATCTTCTCGATCTTGGGGGTAACCGTGGAGAGGGATTGAGAAATAGAAGAGGAGACAAACGTTTTCAATTCCTCTATGGACGAGCGCACCTCCTTGAATTCAGGGGCAAGAGCGTCGACCTTCTTCCCGACATCCTCCAACGATTTTAATCGATCTTCAATCTCAGAGATACCCGTGGAAACCTCCGAGAGCATCGCCTTGATCTCGTCCTCGTCCCCCTCCTCCTGTGCAGCGCGGAGGAGGAGTTCAACGAGGGCGTCCACCTTTCGCAGAAGCTCCTTGCTCTCGGCGGCGAGGCGGCGGATATCCTCAAGTTTCTCCATCTTCTCGTCTTCTTCAAGGGAGTCATAGAATTCCTCCAGTTTGAGTTCGAGTTCATCGGAGGCCAGGCGCTTCTTTTTCTTCTTCTCCGCGGAGTCCACGAAGAAATAGGGGAAAACCAGCATATAAATATGTCAGAAGAGCCGAAACTACCGCGCAGTGGTTTCATATAGTTCCAGAAGATCCTCGGGGGGGATCTCGAAGGGACGTCTGTCATCATCGTAGCCGAGATTGGAGAGCTTCTTCCGCTTGCTGGAAAAGATGCGCCGCAGGAACCCGTAGTATCCAGAAACGTCGTCGTAATCTATTGACTTTGAGAAAACGAAGCCAGCAACGCTGCCACGAGGGTGTGGATAGAACGCGTCGGCGGGGAGGCGATATGCATCACCAATCTCGTAGAAGGTCTGGAGGAGCGCGGCGGCAGCAGAGTACTCCTTCCATCCGGGCTCCGCGGTGAGGGAAAGAACTACGCTCTCCCTCGCCACGCCGTATATTCGATCGTAGCCCAGAAGAACTGCCCGTACAATCACATCCTTTGTTCTCTCTGGAGGCGTTTCGACAAAGAGATTCTTGCCCGGCGGGAAACCGTCGGGGGGAGTGTCAAGCACCTCGATCTCCAGATACTCTGCTCGCAAGGCAGAACGCATGGGCTCCTCGTCAAGGGCAATTCCCCTCACGTAGCGGAAGATGAAGCCGGGAAAGGCATAAGGAAAGACGACGTCGCCGAACTCCGCGAACTCCTCGAGGAATTCAGTATCCACGAGAACCTCCTTTCTGAGAAGGGAAGGAGGGATGCGGTGTTTGATCATGAGTTTTCGCAGGTCGGAGATAAGAAGCATGGCCTCACCGTCCGGGGGGACGGGCGAAGAGGTAGTACTTGCACGGCTCCGTGATCTCCTTCATGATTCTGTGGACGATGACCTTCACCGGGTCGCCGAGGAGGGGAACGCGCCTGCGTATGTCCCCGAAGGACTTGAACGGCTCTTTTTCTCGCTCGTCGAGTATGTGGAAGAGGTGTTTCTTGCCTATGCCCGGCAGGAGCTCGAGGGAGTGGAGACGGATAGTTATGGGGCGAGCCTTGTTGAAGAAGCGCACGTATTCCTCCTCGCGTTCCAGAACGATGCGCGTGATGGCGTCCTCGAGGTTGGACTTGGCGAGGGATGTTAGTTCGTCGTAGGAGATTCTGCCCTTGACGACGCGCACCTTGGGTCTCTCGCCCTTACCTATGAAGATCTTCTCAAAAATTTGGAGGTCCGCACCCTCTTTAGGGACGACCTCAAGGAGCGTATAGTACTGAGTACCCAGAACCTGGGCGATAGGCGTTGCCCTCGGATCCGAGGGCTTGCCCATTGGCAGATAGTCCAAAACGAGGGCGTAATCCTCCTTCATATCCTCCCCTAATCCTGGAGCGCCTCAAGAATCTTGTCATAGAGATCCTCTGTAACGCCCTCTTCCTTTGCGAGAACGGTGTAGAGATCGATCTTATCCTTGGGCCAGACGTTGACGATCTTCACCGCCAGCTCTTCAGAAAGGCCCAGCTCAACGAGTTTCGCGACCGCCGCACGTGCCTTCCCCGCATCGACGTGGGCGACGCGCTTGACGTACTCCATTGTCGCCTTCTGCTCATATGTTGGCTCGCCCTCTATGGACTGGACGATTTCCCCCGCCTCGGGGACGGTGATGGGTTTGGAGGAGATGAGTTCCTTGACTCTCACGCAACCACCCTCTGCAGGTGGATCGGAAGGGCGAGCAGTATCTTCTCGGCCTTGCCGTCGCGGATCTTGACCCTGTACGCCGCACCCTGCGTACCAACGACCACGCCGATGCGGCCGTTGAAGCGCGGGTGGGGACGACCGTTCTGGATGCTCGGGTGAATGTCTATGACCACGCGGTCGCCCACGTGGAGGATCTGGAGCATCCTGGATATCGTAACGGGTGGGGTCTTGCTCCTCCACTTCCTGAGCTTGTGACGGGTCTTCCTGTGGAAACCTGCTGTCTTGCGCACCATGGCAATCCCTTAAAAGATCCTAATGGGAAGGTATTAAATAGATACGCATGGGCTTCGGGGCAACATATGAACTGGCCATTGTGTTCTTCGTCGTGGTGTTTGGCCTACTCTTCATCGTGCTGAACTGGACGTTCCTCTACCAGCCGATCCTCGAACTGACCATTTTCTTCGGGATCTTTGTATTCCTCTACGGTTTCGCCAAGAAGAGCTACGACACGCTCTTCTCAGGAGTGCTGCTCATCGTGGTGGCTCTTGCGATGCTGGCGGCGATGCCCGGAATCGTTCCAACTGCGCCGGGCATGGGCATCGTCCTGAACGTTACCTGGCCAATCACTGCGCTCATGACGACGTTCTACTCGCTGGGTCCCATCGCCCTCGGCCTCTTCATCCTCTTTCTCGCCTGGTTGCTGTCAAGGTGAAACCGTTTAAACTCCCTTTCCCAAATCTAGTAATGATGATACGCTTCGACATATACCACGATGGAGAGAGATGGTGCGCCCGCGCAATCGATGCAGACATCTTTACGCAGGGCGACACGCTCGAAGAATTGCTGCGGAACTTGAGGGAAGCGGTGCTTCTATATACAGACGGCAAACCTGCTGAGATCCTCATTATGAGCAGCATGGAGGTAAAGGCGAGTGACGCCGAAGTTGCCAGTTGTTAGTGGAAAACTTCTCATCAAATTCTTGGAAAAGGTTGGATACAAAGTCGTCAGCCAAAGGGGAAGCCACGTAAAGCTTCTGCTGCGAAAAGGCGGAAGAGAATATATGATGATCGTTCCTTTGCACAGAGAGATTGCCCGTGGTACGCTGAACGACATTCTTGGAGCCGTATCGAAGCACACAGGAATCCCAAGGGAAAAACTCCGAGAAGCGCTGAGAAAGTACTGAGAAGGACATGGTCAGAGGGAGCGCCGGGGCTGGGCTTGGCCAAGTTCTTTGGCCGGGCGATGCCCTGCACGCGCTCGCTCCGCTCGCTTGGCAGGCCATTGAGTATGTGGGATCGAAGATCCCACCATACGAAGTCGCAGCTAATGAAATGTGCAAATGGGGTGTGGCCGGCCCTCCGAGCGGGGGTTCATGGCGTCAGCTTACGCACCGACCCTCCGCCCCGCGGCTCTAACAGCCGGCCGGTATTATCTGGCCCTTAATAATTTTGAAGGTTCGGTACCCGTACCCCGCAAGTTTTTTACGATTCATAATCTGAACGTCACACTGAAAAACCCGGATCACCTTTTCACAACATGCTGTCATGGGGGCAGGTGCGGAGAAGCTACGGCTTGGAGGTTACGAGCGAACCGGTGATGCGCGAGAAGCGCGGGCGAAAAATCGTATTCTGGTTCCGTAGCGACGGGAATGGAAGTGTTGCAGATCTCGTTGTCGTCCTTAAGAATAAGGGCGCTCCCGTTGAACTCATATGGGATGAGAATGAGGGGCTTGTTGGAATTTGCCTTGATCGGAATGGAATTCTATCTTGAAGCACCTGCATTTTTATTCTCCTTTGTTATAACAATATAACATGGAGATAACGGCAAGGGTAACTCGCATCGGAAATTCCCTTGGGATAATAATACCAAAGAAGGTTGCAAAACGTGTCGGAATTGACGTGGGAGCAGAGGTAACGTTAGAGATCCGAAAAACTCCGCGCACAATCTACGGAATTTTAAAGAATGCAAAACTGGACCCTGAGAAGGCAAAAGTGTTCAAGGAGGACGAGAAATGGTAAAATACCTCTGGGACACGTATGCGATCATTCTCCTGATCCAAGGAAATGATATGGTAGAAAAATACTTAGACAGCGAGGGCATCACTACGACCCTCAACATATCGGAACTCTGTGCGTATCTCTTGCGCGAGGAGATGAACTGTGAAATAGTTTCGACAGTTGCAGAGGCATTCACAGTCATAGAAAAGATACCAGTAGATATCGCAATCAATGCAGCAAAATTACGCCATAAAAAACGCCAAGACGGTAAAAAATGGAGCTACGTTGATAGCATTGGATATATACTGGCCCGAAGAATCGGTGCGCGGTTCCTCACAGGCGATAAAGAATTCGAAGGCGAGAGAAACGTCGAATTCATAGAATTGCAATGAAGTGGGCCCGCCCGGATTTGAACCGGGGACCTTCCCCCTGTCAAGGGGACGTCATAGCCGGGCTAGACCACGGGCCCACCAGATTCTCTTGTGGCGCGAGCGCGCCTGCGGGTTCGCAGAACCCGCACCCACAACTGTGGGTATGGGATCGTAGATCCCATGGCTGGATACGTCCGGCCAGAGTATCTGGCCCTAGACCACGGCCCTCTGCCGCCCATTTCATTGCGTCTCGGACTTCGTCCGAGCGCGCGTGACGCAGTCACGCTGGGCCGCGAACGCGGCCATGGGGCTTACAGCCCCATACCCACAACCGGGGCACGGGATTGCTTAAACCGAAAATGGGGAGGAAAGATTTTAAGCTGAGGCCTCGACCACCACGCGCTCCATGTGGTAGTCGCCGGGGAGCTTCATCTCACCGCGGCGGAACGCCTCCTTGACCACGTTGTCAGCAGGCGCCTTCAGCCAGACCTCGAATATGCGGAGGCCCGGGCGCGCCTGGACAGCACGGCCGATGGGCTTGCCGAACGCCTTGGTCATTCCCTTCTGGAGACGGTCTGCACCCGCGCCCGTGAGCATCTTGTTCTCACGAAGCACGTGGTGCGGATAGACCATGAGGCGGAAGTAGTAGTTCCCCTTGCCTATCCTCCGCTCGATGTAACGGTTAATCGCCATACGGGCCGCTTCGAGTGCATTCTCGCGGATCTGAAGCTTGCTGTCGCAGACCAGGAAGTATTTATACTTATACTCGGGCAGGGGCTTGCCCGTTCGGAACCTGCGGATTCGAAGGCCTGGAACACCACCGATGTAGTTCCTCTCAGGTCTGCGGACTGCGAGACGTGTGTAAGGACGCTTGTGTCTCCTGTAGCACCGTGCAGGTCTTAGAGATGCCATGACCATCACCAAAAGACGCTGCAATATTTCAGAAGGGAACGCTTTAAATCGTTTATGAAGGGGATCGTTCCGACAGCCATAAAAACGAGGGGAACATCTGAATAACGATGCGGTGGTTGCCCGTCCTGCTAGCGCTGGTCCTTCTTCCAGTGGCACAGGCATACATTCTCGTATACTCCAACGGCTTCGACTACCGGCAGAACTACGGGAAGGACGTTTACGTTAGAGTGCAGTCTGTTGATCAGATCATTCAGACGTGGCAGGACTGGGGATATACTGACGTACGGGCGGGGAGCAGGATCGATCCGAACGCCGACGGGATTGTCATCCTTGGCTGCACGAAGATTAGCGATGAGGATGTGCAGGAACTGGAAGACTACGTGAAGAACGGGGGGAGGGTTGCCCTAGACTTATACTGCCCCGGCAAACTGGACGACTTCATGTATCAATACGGTGTGATCCGCTCGGACGCCCCCTACCAGGGGACGATCCTCCAGAAACTGACGCTGCCATACGTGGAGGCGAGGGGGTACCCAATCGACAGGCCAATCATCATGAGGGGGACGCCTATCAACTCAAAATATGTGAAGATGATATACGTGGGGCCTTCTTTCACGAAGGCTGGAGACACGTTCTCAGATGTCTTCATTACGCCCACGGGCCAGTCGGTCGCGTTCCTCGGAGAGATTGGGACTGGAACAGTCTACGCAAGCGGCTGCCTCCTCTGTTCAAACCAGCTACTCATGGCAAACATTCTGGACTGGCTGGAGGACGGGAAGATCAACTTTCCCAGCTTCGACGTAGATAGACGTGTATATCCCCCCATGAAGAAGGTAGGGGAGCCATTCTATGATGAGATCCGCATATCCGTGCCCCCCGACGAGAAGCAATCGCTGGATATATCTGTGGCATACCCCTACAACGAGGAGGGTTTCTGCAAACTCGTTCCGGTGCAGGAGCGGGAAATAAAAGACAACACCGTGATCTTCCGCTTCGAATACACTCCAGACACGGCGATGAGCTGCAATCTCGCCCCTGTGATCGTATCCATGACGTGGATAAGTCCAAACGGCAAGATAATCCGCGAGTTCACTGTTCCCAGCGAGTACGTTCAGGTGATCGCCCCGAAGTTCTCCATACCGCCAAACCTCGTTCCATACATAGCGCTCGGCGCGGTGATCCTTCTTAGCATCATCGGAGCGATACTCTGGAGGAAGCACGAGGAGAAGAAGCTGGAGGAAATGAAACTACAGGTCAAGGCGCTGGAGCAGAGTATGCAGGACCTGCAGAAGAAGTTCATGACCCGACAGATCACGGAAGATGTCTACAAGCGCCTGACCGAGAGATACATCGCGGAGATAGAGGAACTAAAGGCAAAGATAAGAATACTAGAAGAACGGAAGAAAAAGAAGGGGTCTAATGGATCTAACGGCGCTTCTTGAGAATGTAAATCCCCATAGCCACAAGAATTGCCAGCCCCGCAAGGACCCACCCAGTCCAGTCATTCGATTCGTGAAGCGACAGATACTCCTCATGCTCGAAGTGGGAACAGCCGGGAACGTCCGCGGATATGATAACCGCATCCGCATCCTCCGAATAAGGCGCAAAGAACTGATAGGACATGTCCGTGGATGAGTACTGCGGAGAGATCACTTGATCGCCTATTTGAACACGGAGATTAGGAATAAGTACGGGGGAATCGCCGTCAAAGACGGAGAAGCGACCAGTAACGTAGCTTCTCCCGTCGATCGTGGTCAGAGATGCAGAAAAATTGACAATACGTAAATTGCAAGTCGCGAAATGGACTGCTGTGCGGATAGGGACAATGCCGGTCACACCAGATACCTCATAGTGCCGAACGTCAATCTTCCCACTCTCGGCGCGCAGGAACATACGAAGAACGGGATCTAGATTGAGAAACACGACGGGACCTGATATTGAGACGTAACTTGAAACGGATGATTTCGGTATATAATCATCAACAGCTATGTACCCCACCCCCCTAGCAACGTAAACGACGTAGAGTTTGTTGTGCTCTGGAACGTGGTACTCCAGTCTCGTCACCATCACAGTATCATAATCGTAAAAAGCGGCGTTCGCATCCCAGAATTCACTGGTTGAAGAGCCTGCGCGCAAAAAACGGATACGGACACCCTGAGCAAGAGCAGAAAGGGGAACAGGATCCGTACATAGATAATAACCATGGGAGTGAGAGAACATATACAATGGGGCGCTCTCGAGGTTCGGACTCAAGTATATTTCGACTACCGGAAAAGATGGGCGAACGATACAGAACACACTAGCGTCGGACGAGGCCGCGGCGAGAGAGGATGTAATAAACAGTGCGCTCAGGGATGCCCATATTGCGAGCAATCTCAGATGCGCGTTCCCCATGTGTATATCTTGTGCAGATCTCGTTAATAACCTCTTCGGAATACTTGGGCGGTCGGCCGCGAGATCGGCCAGTAGGGACGACCTCGACACCGACCTCCTTTAAGGCGGAGATTACCCTGCGCGAGATCATAGCATGAACGCTCCTCGGAACGAGGATGCGCCTCAATTTCGGGAATCTTTGGAGAAGGAGGGTGGCAAGGTTTGCAGACAACCGTCTTGGAACGTAAACCTCCTCCGCGTCGGGAGGATAGCGATCAAGATCCACTTCCCCCCCTCCTGAGAAGATCAACAAATCTCCGAACACGGCGATCCTCGGAGAGCGATGCACGGACAACATCTACCGCCTTCTCGATATCCCGCGCTGGAATGCCATACGTCTCGGAGAGTTCGGGTATACTGACGCCCCTGCGGATGTGTAGAAGTGCAACACCGATGTGCGCAGATGGGATGTTCAGAACCGACTCAAGATATGTCTTCTCACGCAGGAGTTCGCCATCCGCGCCGAGGAGAGCGATGACTGCTTCCGGCGTGACAGGGAGGCCTGGAAATACAGGGGCGTTGCGGCGGATACGCTCAGGGGTCAGGAGGTAGTAGTGGAATAGGAAATCGTGCAGCTCCGACAGGAGAGCATTGCGGACTCGGGAAAAACGGAAAGCCCTGCGCTTCCTCAAGCCCTCGATCACATCTGGATCGACATCGCCGTCTTTGAGGAAGCCCGCTTCCTCCAGTTCCTGCAGGAGTTCCCAGAGGCGGTCGGGACGCTCACGTATGCGCTCCAGATCATACTTCCTAACGATCTCCTCGTAGGCAAGGATGCGATCGTAGTTCTTTATCTCTTTCCTCTCCTCCTTCAAGATCCCTTCCCATTCCTGCGCGAGGGCCTTGCGAAGGAGCGTTGAGACGAGGACCTCGGTAGATATCCGATCACCGAAGATGCCTTTTTCTGCGCGCTTCTCCTCGACGAACCCCTCCTTATCCACCTCGACGCGCTCCTCGCGGACACCAAGATACTCGAGAACGTCACGGTAGACGGCAAGAACGGTGCCCCCATAACGCTCGAGGGATGCCAGGTACTCACCACCGTATGGCAAGAAGGGGAGAAGATCCTCGAAGAGCCCATGCTCGAAGATGCGGAGAGCTGCACGGTTTGCAATGTACGCGGCGCGGGCACGGTCATACGTAATCTTCCTCAGTTCGTACGCATAACGAAGGGCCCGCAGTTCGGGAAGCACCTCTTTCCGATCCTCGCGGTCCATTGTCTTGAGCGCCTCGTGCAGATAACGCATAAGATCCATTACGGCGAAACGCGGGTTCTGGAAGTGGAAAGCGGTCATTTCCTCGCGGAAGAAGAGGAGTTTCCGTATACGCTCCCTCGCTTCATGCTCATCCTTCGGTGGTCTTCCCTCTATATCATCGAGGTATGCATTTACCGCACGGACCAGATCCGAGGCGCTCTCGAAGTGTTCCACAGTATCACCTGGGCGACAGGGATTATAAAAACGTATGAAAAAATATTGCAAGGATCATGGCAGGAACTTCTTCGATTCAAGTTTTGCGGGCGTATACTCCTTCGTAATATAGCGGAAGTACTTGGACGATGTAGCTTCGAGCTCCATCTTGAATCCTTCCTTTTCCATCAGGTCAAACTCGTTGTGCCATGCCTTGTGCTTGAACCAAGGGTACCTGCGCATCTCTTTCAGTCGTTTTCTGTCCTGATCAGTGAGTTTGATCTTGACCTCCTTGCCGAACTTGAACTCGTGGTAATCGCTTATGGTCAGGCCCAGAAAGCGTGAATCAGGCGTGGCAAGTGTTGGGGACAGGTATGAAAGATTGATAGAACCTTGTTTGTAAACAGAGTAGATGTACCACCCCCAAGGATCCGCGTCGGTCATAACGTAGACAGGGAGTTTGAATTCGTAGTGAAGACGATGGACGATTCTCCGGGTTGCACGGTCTGGCTGACCACTACCCGTAACAATTATGCAGTTATATTTGTCCCAGAAGCGGTCCTCATGGAAGCGTGTCCAGACGGCATCCTTCTCCACGACGAGGACGAAATCCGCCTCAACCTTCCTTATCTGGACACGTTCGGGTTCTGCAATGGGTGGAATCGCCCAACCACCCATACCCACGTCTTCTCCGTCTGTCTCAACAACCCTCGGCTTCCCACCATCGGGATCTGGAACGATCTCCTCGATCTGGACGGGACCTGCGAGTTTTCCCTTGCCACCCTTCGAGAACACGTGCATCTGCTCACGGACGAAGCCGAGCATTGTCTCAAGATCCTCTATTGCCTTGTCGGATTCTCTCTGATCGTCTACTGTGTTCTCCTTCGTTCCAGGGATCGTGTGCTTGATGCGATAGTAAACGTCACGGAGTGAGGTGGTAATCCCCTCCGCAACCAGATCCTTTATGGCTGCAGCGACAAGAGACGTCTGGAGGAACTTCTTGGCATGACCGACGTTGAGGAACTCACGCTTGGCGACACGCTCCCCCATCTGGATAATTCCCTTCTCCTCATCATAGTAGACGTTGGAGAATGTTCTGACCGGGACCTCCATATATACTCGCTTCTCCGTCTGGGCGTTGTTCACGATCTTCTCCGCCCACTCACGGAGACGACGGAGTATTGCCTGGTCCGTCTCTCGAAGAGTTTTGGACAGATCATCACCACTCATTCTTCAGCCCCCGCTCCAATTTTCTCCTCAAGTTCCTTCAGCTTACGATACCTCTCCTCCAGCGCAGAGGAAAGAATTGCGTGAATCTCCTCCTGATCCCTCTCAAGTATGCGAGCAAGTGCCGCCGATAGTTCGGGGAGGTAATGGTCAAGGATGCGCTTCTTGGCTAGGAGCTCTTTCATCTGAGAGACCTTGGACGTGTACTCCCTGATCCTGCGCCCTGCCTCCATGAGAGCGTTCCGTATCTCTGTAACGACCTCGGGGACGTCGGCTATTGCCTGCTTACCCGCGGAAACGTACGGGATATGGGTCGAAACAATGTTCACGAATATGACGATGTTCGCCTCGTTAAGGGATTGAACACCGTAGCGCTTCCAGTCGATGGACTGAACTGCTTGGGTTATTGCACAGGCACCTTGCTCGAAGAGAAGGGGTGCTCTGTTGGCGTAGCGCATGAGTTCAAAACCCTTTATATCACCATCCATGGCCACGCCCACTTCAACGAGGAAGGGTATGCCTCCGGAGTAGACCTTTGGCTTCCTCGTGACCGTGGCAACGTAGCGGGGCTTGAGATTTGCCCGGAGAGACTTCTTTATCTGCTCCTCACCTATGGAGATGAGAACGTCCGTGGAGGGCGCGCGGAACTTCATCTGCTTGAGCGCGGTAACGATCTTCTCCGCCTCATGCCACTGAAGGTCCGCAGGGTTCTTCTCAAGGAGAGAACGACCCACAAGTTTCTCTAGTTCCTTTGCCGCCTTGTCTCCGAAGGCCTCCAGCTCGTTCTTGAGCATGGATGAAACCTTTCGAGCCTTCGTGACGAAATGCGCTATGGTTATGAGGTCGTCCACTGTTATTCCAAGGGGATGAGGCTTGCCCTCCTTCACCATCCGAACTACTTCGAAGGACGTTCTATACCAGACGGTTCTGGTCCCGTCCGGCTCAACGAGTGTGATCTGAGCGTGGGGGTTGGCGATGGCCGTCCTCCGGATATACTCGTAGGCGGAATACTTAGAATGGTTGTAGGTGACCTACTTCATCTCCACAACCACTTCTGTGCCGCGCCAGTTGCCCTCGTAGTTCTTGCGGTTCTTCACTATAGGTTCGTTGCGCTTGACGTCGATCATGATGTCCATTTCCCATATCGTGCCGTCGCCCTGGCTTGTTTTAACATGAACAGGCTTACCAGTGGTCATCTGGGCAAACATGGTCACCCCAGCAGCGCCGATGCCCTGTTGGCCACGGGTAGGAATCATACGATGGAACTTCGTTCCGGCGAGCAGCTTTCCGAAGACCTTTGGAACGATGTTCGGAGGGATACCCGGACCGTTGTCACGCACCTTTAAAAGGTAATGGTCGTCCCCCAGTTTCTGAATCTCTATGTAGAGTTCGGGGAGAATCCCTACCTCCTCACAGGCGTCGAGGGAGTTCGATATGAACTCGTGAACGGCCGTCGTGAATGATCGGATTTTCGATGAGAAACCGAGCATCTGCTTGTTCTTCTTGAAGAATTCAGCCACAGAATGCTCCTTGAACTCCTTAAACATGTCCTTCTCGGCCATTCGGGAACACCTACGAAGGAGATCGCTCGTAGGAAGATGAAACAAAGGGTTTAAATACGATCAGTCCTCGACGGCGAAGCCCAGATCCCGTAGAAGTTTACGCTGCTTTCTCTTGCGTTGGTTCATTTCTAAATCCCTGAATACAACGTTGTGCGGGGACCCCTCGCCTATGAGGCGCTCGATCGCACGGGTAGCAAGATCGATACCCTCCTCGTCACCGATGATGGACACCGTCTTTCCGTAAACGCGTATCTTCGTGCCCGTGAGGACCTCCAACTTTTTCCTGGCGGATCCCTCACGGCCGATGAGGCGCGCCTTCTGGCGGTGGAGCGCAGAACGAGAACGGCCAACGAGTTCCGTCAGATCGATGACCTCAAGATAACGATCGTCTGCAAAGAGCTCCATGGCACTGCGATCGTCAAAGCCCCTCGCTATCGCCTGAACAACGAGGCGCGCCTTGTAGAAGTTCTCGGGGAGGGTGTCCTTCTTCCCTACGATCTCAACCTCGCCCGACTCGGAGTCTACATTGATCTTAACGTCTGCTGCACGCTCTATCTTCTTCCTGGTCCTGCCCTTGCGCCCTATGACCGCACCTATACGGTCACGGGGGACCTTGACCACGTCACGCATCTCCACGTCGTTTCCTTCGTCGCTCATTCTGCTTTCCCCTCGTTTCAAGAATGGTGATTAGTTCTTTAACGCTATACTCCTGCCCAAGATCGGAGAGCATGGCCTGAAGACGCTCCATGTCCCTGCGGAAAAAGTCCAGAGACATGGGGTGCTCCCAGGGGACGCCCTGACCGAGATCTATGATCACAGGCAGATCATTCCTTACCAGAACGTTGTACTCGGAGAGATCTGCATGGACGATGCCCGCACGGAAATACATGCGTCCAAGAGAATCGAAGAGGGCATCAACGAAGGTATCCACGTCTTCCGGGCAGTAACCCTTGAGGCGCGGGGCGGGATCGTTGTCCACGCCGATGAACTCCATGATGAGGACGTTGTTCCTCGATATGATGGGGTAAGGGACGGAAGCACCGGCGCGGAAAGATGACTCGAGGTTCCTGAACTCCTTCTTCGCCCATACATTGATTATGCCGCGCCGGTTCCTCCTTATGCGGAAGAAGCGGGGATCACCGTCCAGATACTTCCACATATGCCTGAATTCCGTTGTCTCGACGCGGTAGATCTTGACTGCAACGTATTCGCCGGAGGGATCGAGGGCACGAAACACATTCGCCTCCTTGCCCGTGGAGATTATCCCCTCAAGGCGAAGAATATAGCGCTGCTCCATGAGTTTGTAGAGGGTGCGGAGGGTAAGAACGTCAAATACCTCGTTCCGAACCTTCCGCATCTCCGCCGAGCGCTCGCCGTTCTCCCAGCGGGCGATAAGCTCCTCGACCCGGCGGATGTCGTACATGCTCAGAACACCATGCCAAGATACGGCTCAAGCGCCTTCAGATAGCCCTTCTCTTTGAGTTTCTCGACCTCCACGGGGGAATACTTGTAGAGAACGTCACATTTGTTCTTCTCGTACTCCCAGAGCTTGACGATGACGATGTCGCCGACGCGTATCCACATCCTTCGCCTGAAACGGCCCGGAATGCGGGCGAGCCGCTCCTTCCCATCCTCGCAGATGACCTTAAGGTGTGGACCGCCCACCTTCATGTCCACGATTGCGAACATCTCCTCTTCCTCATGCTTGGGCTTGCGGATGCGCGAAACGTCGATCTCCTGCGGTGCTTGCTGCACTCGTTTCCTTGCCATGTAGAAAATTAGCGGAGAGGGGTTTAAAAGGGTCAGATGCGGTAGACGTTCAGGTGGGGGATGCCCTCCACCCGCTTGACGAAACGCCACTCGGCAAGATTCGCATCCACGGCCACGGATATACACCGCTCGCCAACGAGGGAGATGATGTCGGCATCCTGGAGCAGATCGCGAAGTTTCTCCTGATCGCAACGGTCACCGCCGTAATAACTCTCAGAAACGTTCAGAACAACCTCGCCCTCCCTGAAAACACGTCCGAGGAGCTCCTCATCGCAGACAGCAAGAACCGTTGTTTGGGAGGTTCTGTAGAGGCGGTAGGAAAACATGAAAAGAAAGGAGAATACGGAGATAAAAATCAGATCTCCGGAATGGGGGACACGGCACCGCACGCCTCGCACTTCAGCATCTTCACGCCGCGGAGTTCTATGAAGTGCGTGTCTGGCTTACCACAGACCGGACAGAGGACAAACTCCTTCGCATACTGCTCAACCTTGCGCTGAACCGTTGCCGGGCCGAAACGACCCTTCAGGCGTATGGCACCGCCCTCTATAGATCCGGTGGTACCGAGTTCGCGGGTGAGGAACTTGAAGAAGTGGTTGAAATCGCGGCGGAAGATCTGGGCGATCTGGGCGGCGTTACGGATGAGCGTGGTCTTTCCGTGGATCTCAACGGCTGCCCGCGGCATCTCGAAACGTGCAGGCTTCTTCGCAACCTCTGGCAACTGCTCGTAAAGCCGATCAAGCAGGTAATCATACTCTAGTTCCTTGGGGTGCGTTACCATTCATCTCCCTCCAGATCAAGGGTCTCTACCTCTATCTCTTCCTCCTGGTCCTCTTTCTTCGGCACCACCGCTTCCTCACGGCGGACTGGGGGCGCAGGAACCGTCTCCTCGGTTCTTGGAACACCAAGGACGAACGCGAGATTCTCGAGACGCCTCAGCAATTCAACCTTTGGGCCGACGATCTTTAAAACCTCGCCCACGATACCCACTTCCCCGTTTCGCTCCCGCAGACGGCCCACGACGTCCACGGTGTCTCCAATCTCAACGGATCTCGCCACGTCGAGGAGGGGATCGAAGAAAACGACGGACACAGTCCCACTCAGATCGTCGAGGGTGAGGCGCACGTATTCGTCGCCCACGATCTTGTTCATGACGATGCCCCAGACGTGCACCCTCTTCACAAGGGATCCATTCCTCAGGCGGAAGAACTGGATGCCGTCGCGCTCCTCCTGCTGTGCATCGGCGAGAAGGAAGAGCGGAACGTGAAATGCAGTGGCGCGCATCAATAAGATTTGCACCGATCCCATTTAAAGCTGGAATTCCATATCTCCGCATGAAGGTTCTCGAGGCAAAGGCAAGAATCATCCTTAACTCCAAGGCTCAGCCAACGCTGGAGGTCGTCTTCAAGGGAGCCGGCTGGATGGTGTCCGCATCCTCCCCATCCGGCACATCCGCGGGATCCCACGAGGCTCAGGCCTGGCCGAGGGCTAAGACAATCGATGAGGCGGTCCGAAGGTCTGCAGAGGCGCTCGTTCGATACGTCTTCCCAGAGATCGTAGGAAAGGATTTGGAACCGGCGGAAGTTGACGAAATCGTAGAGAAAATAGACGGAACGGAACGTTTGGAGAGGATCGGCGGGAACGCAGCACTCGCCGTTTCTATCGCGGCGGTTAAGGCGTTCGCATGGGAGCAGGAACTGAACTACTTCGAGGCAGTGGCGGACGCCTACGGCTTCGAGCCGAGACCCGTCAAACCCCTTGAGAACTTCATAGGCGGTGGCGCCCACGGCGGCTCTTCAGACATCCAAGAGTTCCTCATGGCCCTGAACGCAGAGAACATGCGCGAGAACATCCTCGTCCTCGCCTGGGCTTACAGGGAACTGAAGAACATGCTAAGGGACAGGGATCCGCAGTTCGAGGGGGCGCTCACCCTGGAAAGCGCATACGTGACGAGACTGCCCACCGATGCGATCCTCGAGACAATGGAACTCCTGGGGGATGTGCTCCACGACTCAGGATATGAATACTACCTCGGGGTTGACGTGGCCGCGAACGAGATGTGGGATGGAAAAAAATACGTCTGGAGGAAAGAAGGTACCGAGAGAACCCCCGAGGAGCAGAGGGAATACGTAAAGACGCTGGCAAATCGCTACGAACTGGACTACGTGGAGGACCCATTCTACGAAGATGCCTTCGACGATTTCAAGGAACTTCAGAGAGAGATCGGCGGAACGGTGGTGGGGGACGACCTCTTCGTGACAAACGCAAGAAGAATAGAGAGAGGCGAAGGTATAAAGGGCGCCCTGATAAAACTGAACCAGGCGGGAACCGTTTCCAGAACGGTGGAGGCGGTTAAAACCGCACGACGTCTCGGCATGAAGATCATCGTATCCCACCGCTCAGGAGAGACGGACGATCCGTTCCTAGCGCACTTCGCCGTGGGGGTCGGTGCAGATTTTGCAAAGATCGGTGCGGCAGGCATAAGAACGGTCAAGCTCAACGAACTGCTAAGGATCAACGAACTCATATAAACAGGAAAGAACATACTCATAGTATGGGCAATGGTACCACCGATGTGAAAAAGATGCCCGCAGGCGGGGCGAAAGCGGCAGAGAATGAAAGAACAGACATTCCAGCGATAATAGATCTTCTACGAGCAGGACCAGTGGATATCGATGTCTCTACAATAATAACAGCCCGCAAGGAGCTGAACGCATGGAGAGAATCGCAGTAGACACCTCCGCCATGATTGAATTCCTGAAGGGAAACGAACACATAGCGGCAGTTCTCCTGAGGCTTTATGAGAGTGATGCTGACATCGTCCTCCCCACAATAGTGAGATACGAACTCCTTGTTGGTATCAGGGACAAACGTGGAGAGGTCATAGTGAAGAGCTTCAGGACAATCGATTTTAACGATTGGGCCGCAGATATCGCCGCAAGGGTCCAGAAGGTGCTGAAGCGAAAGGGAAAAACAGCGAGCGCGGCAGACCTCCTAATAGCGGCCACGTGCTTAGCACACGGGGCAAAACTGCTTACCCTCGACAAGGGCTTCGAGCGGTTCAAGGAGTTCGGGCTGCAGATCGTTTCTTCCTGAACTTCTTCCACAGGTAGATACCACCGAGGGCACGTATCGCGTCCTCCGGAGAATCGTATGCTGGAATCCCTGCCTCGTTCAGCCGTCGGATCGCCTCCTCCGTCTTCTCACCACCCACCATAGCAACAACAAGCGGTTTTCTTCCATCGTATGTGCGCTTTATCCCCTCTGCCAGTTCGATGGGATCACAGACAGCCGTCTCGCAGTAGAGAAGAGCGATTGAGTGGATCTTCGGGTTCTCCTGCGCGATCTCGAGGGCCTTGACGTACATGGAAGGGTCTGCCATGCCAGTAATGTCCACCGGATTCCTGAAGGAGCCGAAGGGGGGCATCGCCTCCATGAACGCGGCGAGATCAGGACCGTCGTAAAGACGCACGCCCTCTGCCTCTGCAGCGTCCGTTGCAAGAACGCCGATACCTCCGCCGTTGGTTATGATGACGGTGTTCTCTCCCCTCGGTTCGGCAAGTTCTGCCAGCGCACGGGCAAGGACGAAAGCATCCCTAACTGTGCGAGCACGTATAACGCCGACCTGTTCGAACGCTCCTGAATAGACGAGGTCAGAACCCGCCAGCGAACCGGTGTGGGAAGATGCAGCCTTCGCGCCGCGTTCAGACCTCCCCGCCTTTATGACGACGATGGGCTTCGGGTTCCTGCGAACCGCATCCATAAACGCCCTGCCGTCATGCACGCCCTCCATATATATGACGATTACCCTCGTATTTTCATCCTTGGCGAAGAAATCGAGGAGGTCTTCATCGGAAACGTCCGCCTTGTTGCCGACGGAGACGATTGCCGAAAGACCAACCTCCTCCGTCTGAGTCCAGCCCATAAGGGCTATGCCCAAAGCACCTGACTGGGAGATGAGGGCGATCTTTCCTTTCTTTATCTTCTCGGGGCCAAAGGTAGCGTTCAAGCGTTCGGGGACGTATGCAACGCCGAATATGTTGGGACCAAGGATGCGCATCCCGTACTTTTTGGCGATGGAAACGATTCGCTCCTCGAGTTCCTCGTTGCCCACCTCCCTGAAGCCTGAGGATATTATGGCGACACCCTTCACGCCCTTTCTTCCGCATGCCTCTAGGACGTCAGGGACGAACTTCGCAGGGACGGCAACAACCGCGAGGTCCACATCGCCAGGAACCTCATCCACGCTTTTATACACCTTCTTGCCGAGGATCTCTCCGCCCTTCGGATTTACTGGATAAACCTTGCCGGAGTAACCGAAAGAGAGAATATTCTTGAGTATTTGGTAACCGATCTTGCCAGGATGGTGAGATGCGCCGATGACCGCCACGCTCCTTGGCCTAAAGAAGAACTCCATGCAAAGAAATGATGTGTTCAGTTAAAGGGATTATCGTTGCCACGGATCGGTGGTTATGGGAAAGGGGAACGATCTTCAAACATGCGGAAACACTCAGTATATTTATACGCAGGTCCGCTCCACTAATTATGATGTTCGTTATAGCCCATGATAGGCGTGCGGGATCGTCATCCGTCCACTTCCTCCCAGAGGGAGGAGTGGTGCAAATGGATGAGAACACCCTGCTCGCCAGAATGGGCAACACAGTCATCGTCCAGACGGACAGGGACAAGTACACCATCGAGGCGCCGGGATCCCTGAACATGACAGAAAAGGTCATCCACTTTGTTCCCTTCGAGGCGATGCTCCAGATAAAAGAGGAGGAAGACGTTGTGGAGAACCTGCACCGCCTGGAAGAGATGGCGTGGTCGGAGGAGATGCCCAAAGAGGTCCGGCGCTTCCTTAGGATATACGCAGCACTCTACGGCCTGAAGATCCTGGATCGCGTCCCCATATCCTATAAGGAGACGGTCGCGCTCACCGTTTCCCGGCTCTCCGGCGAGCCAGTAGGCAAACTTATTTCTGAAAAAGAGGAGATGGAAAGAAAGCTGGAAGCAGATCTGGAAGCCATCATACGCGAGATGAACCCCGCTTATCTTAACCAGGCAATAAACGCGGTTATCGCCGTTTAAAGGCCTGTGAAACGATACTTCCTGCGTACTGGACGATTTCATCGGCGTTGGAGTATACCTTCAGTATAACGTAGCGCACCATGAGCGGAATGTCCTCTGGTTTTCCGTCAACCTTCGTGACGAGCGGCGTTTGGGTGATCCTGTCCTCCGGTGCCTGGCGCATCTCAATGGTTGGAACAACTGCCGACTCTGCAATGCACTCCTGAGGGGAGAGGACCATCTCGTTCTTCTCCACAACATTCTTGTCCTCCGGAGTAGGCGTGAAGGACGTTCTGATGCATTCGTTTCCATCGATAACCTGCAAAATCACCGTTTTTCCCGCAAAGATAAACACCTGAGTAGCATACGTGGTTGCCGTTCCCGGTCCGGCGGTGTTCGTGTAGGGGAAGTAGAGGCGGAGAATAACTGCATTCGACTCGGCGAGGGACGCGGCGAACTCTGGATCGGCATGGATCTTTACCTTCCCCTCATCCGGTGATTGATAGAAGACAAGATATCCGACGACCGCGAGAAAAACGATAACGAGTGCTGCGACGGCATACCTTTCCCTCTTCTCCATGTTCAGAACTGCA